>NZ_DBNGMQ010000007.1:0-3399 GCF_057126245.1 Yeosuana sp.
ACTACATCAAGTACATCAGTTAGTTTGTCTTTCAATTCAAAGGTATTTCTATCCTTTTTGAAATAACTATTGTTGAATGCAGCACTTACTAAACGCGTATTATCTATAGATCTTGTAAGTGTAACCAATTTAGTTAATATGCTATCCCGAGCAGGTGATGGCTTAGTCTCATTGGCAACACTCCAGATAATAACGTTCGAGCGATTTTTATCGCGATATATCATTTCACGGAGCATGGTTTCCGCCTTTTTATAAATAACCGGGTTAGTAAACTCAATACCCTGCCAAATAGGTATTTCTTCCCAAATCATAATACCCATTTCTTCTGCCATGCGTAAAATACCTTCGTTTTGAGGATAGTGTGCGGTTCTGGCAAAATTGCATCCCAATGCTTTAACTTCGTTCAATATCATAGCAGCATCGGCATCGGAATAAGCTCGTCCCATGCGTTGTGGTATTTCTTCGTGAAAGTTAACTCCCTTCAGGAAAATAGGCTCTCCGTTAAGTAATATCTTAGTCCCTTTTGTTTCAATGGTTCTAAATCCCATTTTATCTTTAACAATATCACCATTAGCAATGAATTTTACTTCGTATATTTTAGGTGCATCAGGGCTCCATAGTTGCGGCTTAGCAGCTATTTCAAAAGCTGCATGCCCGCTTTTGTTAGTCGTTATCGTTTTGTTGATTTTCAACTCTGGTATCGAAAGTTTTACCTGTTGAGAAGCATTTACTCCATCTAATTGAACAAAACCAGATAGTATTTTATCACTCCCTTTTTTAAGCTGAACTTTATAATCTAAAATGTATGATTGCGGTGTTTCAATTAAAAAAACATCACGTGTAATGCCACCATAGTTCCACCAATCAAAACTCATGGCAGGGATACCATCTACTCTACGATTGTTATTAACCATTATGACAAGGTCGTTTTCTCCTTCTTTCAGTTTATCGGTAACCTCAAACTGAAAAGGTGTAAAACCACCTTCATGTCTACCTAATTCAACACCATTAAGCCAAACAATGGCTTCGTAGCTTACTGCTGCAAAGTAGAGGAATTGTCGCTTATCATTATTCTTCTTCACTGTAAAGTAACGCTGATACCATATATTTCCCTCATAATACTTAAGTTCGGGCATTTGAGAGTTGAAATCTCCTGGAACATTGAGTCGAAGTCCATTTTCGAAAGAGTACTCAATAAACTCAGTTTTATCCTGAGGCTTACGGTTTTGATAAAATTTCTTTTTTTCACCATTACTATACAAATCTATAATGGCGTTCCACTTACCATTTAGCAAAGTGGCACTTTGCCGTCCGTAGGGGTTCATCATAAATGATTGACTGTTTCCTGCAATGGATAATGTTAATATCAGGATGAAAAGTATGCTTTTCATGTTATATGAAGTTTAGGAGCTTATATTTACTCAATGAGATATGTTATTAAGGCATAAACAAATTCTAAAAATGTTTAAAAAATTGAGTTACTCATCAAAGATATGGTGAGAAATCAAGAATGAAGGGGAGATAACAATCAATAAAAGGGCCTTATTCACCAAAAAATACATTTTAAATCATTTAATTTCTTATTCAAATTCTTGATTTTAATGTTACTAGATAAAGTATATTATTACTGTTTGGTAAAAGTTTATTTGTTACAAAGGAAGTATCCTAATTGAATTAATAAAATATTGTTTAATTATTTTATTAATTCACTATTATTTGATAGTTATCCATCGTTTGATTAGAAATTATTTTAAATATATACATGCCTTTAGCAAACTTACTAACATCTATGGTCACTGATTTTGATTCTTCAGAATTTCTTATAAGCCTGCCATTTAAATCGTATATTTTAAGGGAATAACGGGATGTTTGAGATTTAATACTAATCACATTTTGGGCAGGATTGGGATATAATATAAAATTTTTTTCAATGCCTGAACTTTGAAATCCTAAGGTTGATGCAGATTTATAAACACGTACATAATCAACCAAAGCATCAGATAAGGTTCCAACGGCTTGACTTTGAAAATCTCCGTCGCCAAAGCTGGCACCAACCGAAAGCCATAACCATTCGGGTACTTGAGGAACTAGGGGATATCCATTTGGATCTACCGTAAAAGGAAAAGGTTTGCTAGCATTTGTGGACACTACTTTTACACCATCATAATAAATATCCATAGCAGTCTCAGTCCAATGCAAACCAAATGTGTGATATCCGTTATGCAAATTAGGCGTATTAAAAGGGATGGTATGGTTTTTCTTATTAGCACCATACCCATCAAAATGAACCACAGCTTTAGTTGTATTATTTACCCATGCCGATTCAAAAATATCCACTTCGGCACCATCTGCAGCCGAATTATCTGCATTTCCCATGTTACTTCCCTGAAGCCAAAAGGCCGTATGGTTTCCCTTAGATGTTTCTGCTATTTGTATGCGAGCCTCTAAAAAACCGTAGGTTGGTTCATAAAGGTTTCTGCTTTCCACACTTCCGCAATACATGGTATTATTATCAACTTTAGTTCCTCTTAAAACAAGATTACCTGATCCATTTAAAAACGCATTTTCTGGTTTCCACCACCAATCATCTACACCTAAATTTGCTCTGGGTGCTCTAGATTTATTACTGACACTTACAATCCATTTTGAGGTATTGATTGTGGCATCATTAAATTCATCACTAAAATCTAAATCCCAGCTCCCAGCTACTCCCAAAGGCTGAGCATTAATAGGGGTATTAGAATCAATAAAACCTAAAGGAGCAGTACCTTGTTTCGCAACATAAACATTATCAATTCTAAAGGGGCGATTACCCGAAGGTTTATAAAATATGATTCTCGCTGTTGTAACACCTGTAGGAACTGTAAAAGAAAATGTTCCATTATGCCATGCATCTGGTGTTGTATTTAAAACTAAAGTTGCTAAATCACTGCCTGCTGTTGCTCCATCTTTAACTCTAGCAGTCATATTGTAAGTTCCTGTTCCGCTAACCCACCTGTAATCAAAGGCTACATTATAAGTTGCTTCGGGAGTTACATTATAAACTTGATAAATAGAGCCATACCCATTGTTAATATTACCACATTTAGAATTGGTTAAACCATCGACAGTAACTTGCGTCGGGTTTATAGACATCCAGGGCGCAGGAACACCAGACATAGTTCCAGTTGCTTCCCAGTTTCCATTGACGATTAAATTTTGCCCGAAACCAAAGCACGAATATAACATACATACTATTAAGATTTTATTTTTCATAATGATATGATACTCGTCTACTTGTATTAATGTGATAATTGTTCGTTGCTAATAGGAGGTTGTTTATATAAAACAGGTTTGTTTTGCATCAAGTGCTCGTGTATGTGATAAGTAACATCTTCCCAAGGTTTTCCTTCACGCCAA
>NZ_DBNGMQ010000008.1:0-5262 GCF_057126245.1 Yeosuana sp.
GGAGAGATCGTAATGTGGTAGACTATATGGTAATAGATGCAGAAGGAAATACGGAACCAACAAATGATGGTTTTTATTACGCTTATAAATGGAGGCATGATCCAAATCCAGAAACTCGAGGATATGCTACAGAATGGCAATCGCCATTTAATTTCCCGCTCACTCGTTTTGCAGATGTATTGTTAATATATGCAGAAGCTCAAACGCGTGCTGATGGTAGCCCTAATGCAGATGCTTATGCGGCAATAAATAGGGTAAGAGATAGAGCTAGCTTAGATGATTTAAGTGGACTATCAGGTCCAGCTTTTTTACAAGCTGTTCTTGATGAACGGAAATGGGAACTTTGTTATGAAGGTCATCGTTGGGCAGATTTAGTACGATATGGTAAATTAGTTGAGGTTGTGAGGGCATCAACTGAGGGTAATCCTTTCGCGGCAGCAAATATTAGAGATCATCACGTATTGTTCCCTATACCAGATAGAGAGATACAAGTTAGTGGTGGTGATTTAGAACCAAATCCAGGGTATTCAGGAAATTAGTCAAAAAAAAAGGGGATATACTAATCCCCTTTTTTTAAAATTCAATGATAAGACGTTTAAATATAATTAAATGAGATATTTAATTTTATTATTTTTCACAACTTCTTTATTATTCTCTTGTAGTAAGGGAGGTCCTGTTGATGATGATGATCCAGTAATTATTGTAGATCCTGATCCTATTCCTGATCCTGACCCTGTAGTTGAGTTTAGTGTAGGCTTAGAAGGTGAATGGCGCGCTGATATCTACGAATCTGAAGACGTTGGTAACCCTGTTAATTACCCGCACTTTGCATATTACCCAGATGGACATATATCCGTAGTACCTGATGGTGACAAATATATTATGTTTTGGGCTGAATTTGAATCACATCGATCAGTTGGTTCAACCCAATTTGTAGAAGATCAAATTATGCTCGAACCCAGCAATGCGGTATTTGGTAGACGAGGAAACTTTGATACGTATGATAACGGTGGTTCGTGGTTGATGTCAGTATCTCGTGAAGAGAATGATAACTTCATTGGGTTTTTTCATGCAGAAGACCATTGGTATCCTCGTGACGGTAATACGATCGCATGGAAGTCTCTTGGGGTAACCTACTCAACTGATAAGGGAAAAACATGGAGTGAAGGAAAGCAGATTATAACAAGTCCTAAAGATAAACCTGCAGCCCCCGAATGGGGAGGTTCAGGAGATTGTTGTGTGGTCTGGGATCATTTTAACAACCGATGGTTATGTTATTATCAGGAAAATTGGATATATATGGCTGTTTCACAGGATCTTAAAGGAGCTCCTGGAACATGGAAGAAATATTATAACGGCGCATTTACAGAACCCGGACTTGGAGGGAATGAAACACCAGTACCTGGTTTATCTCCTGGAGCTAATCCTTCTGTGCATTGGAACACACACCTTGAAAAGTGGGTAATGGTTTGGCATAGTTGGGGTAATTCAGGCAGAATTAACCTTTCAGTAAGTGCCGATGGCATTAATTGGAGTACTCCACAAATCATTGTTGAATCAGAAATAGGTGGTAGGGCTTGGTACCCAACTATAATAGGTGTTACAGATGTCGAGGCTGGACAAGATGCAAGAATTTATTATGCGGATTTTTCGCCTGATTTTTCGTATAGATTGTTTAAAGCACGTAATATTACATTTTTTAAACCTGGTGAATAATATTTGTTGTTTTCATAATAATTACTAAACAAATAAGCTTTTCAAGTAGCTATAGCTGCAGATAGAAGAGTTATTTAATATAATATATTGAAAAGACATTAAGTATAAGAATTTTTAAATTGATTACACTATATCGTTAAAAAAACATCAATAATGAGCAAATATATAATGCTATTAACAATGTTAGTTGTTATAACAAGCAGTTGTTTAGAACAAACAAATAAAATAAAACATTATGTTTTTGAAGCATCGGATAATAATGAGGATTTTACCTCCAAAGTATTTGAAGTACTTCAAAGGGACAAAGAATTCGGATGCTCAATAGAGTTCAAGACAGGGACATATAATTTTTATCCAGAGAAGGCTTATGAAAAATATGTGAAAATTTCTAATAATGATAATGGCCTCCGCAAATTTATTTTTGCTTTAGAAGGCAGAAACAATATTACTATAAACGGGAATGGATCTACTTTTGTATTTCATGGAAGCGTCATTCCCTTTTTGATTGAAAATTCTACTAATATTAAAATTGAAAATTTAAACATTGAATATGATTTCCCTTTTGATTTCGAAGGAGTTGTTGTTGCTAACAACGAAAAAGAAAAAACATTTGACCTAAAAATTCATGAAGACAATAAATATAGAATAAAAGATGATATTCTTTATTTTAGTGGATACGACTGGGAAATAGGACTAGGTGAAAACATTGTTTACAATGCTGCAACTAAATCTCCTGAATATTTTACTTCACATTACGAACATAATTTCCACAAAAATTTCTTAAAAGCACAAGCTCTTGATGATAGAATTGTTAGATTTTCAAACTTGAATGCTGTAAAAGCGCCACCAGTAGGCAGTATATATTCTGACAAAGGACCTCATGGTGAAAATAGAAATATAGTTGGTTTTAGAGTTTATAAATCTAAAAATTTAAAATTAAACAATATTAATGTTTACCATGCTGGAGCAATGGCTCTTATCGCTGAAAAGACAGAAACTATTTCATTAAATAAATTTAATGTTATTTTAAAAGACGAATCTTCCAGAATAATTTCTGCAACTGCGGATGCAACACATTTTATAAACTGTAAAGGTCAGATAACTGTTGATAATTGCAGGTTCGAGAATATGCTTGACGATGCAAGTAATGTTCATGGGACTTATATGATTAATAATGAGGTTATTGATTCTGTTACAGTATCGGTAAAATTTGGTCACTTTCAACAACAAGGATTTGATTTTGCAGAAAAAGGCGACACTTTAAGATTTATAGATAGAACAAATTTATTGCCAGTAGGTACAGGTGTAGTGAAAAATATTCAAATGATTAATGAAAACTACTACACGATTACTTTTGAAGAACAAGTCCCTGAATTTTCCAACAAAAATATTGCAATTGAAAATATAACATGGATGCCTTCATTAGTAGTAAAAAATTGTACTGTAAAACAAAATAGAGCCAGAAGTTTGTTGATTTCAACCTCAAAGTCTGTGCTGATTGAAAATAATTATTTCGCTTCAATGATGGCCGGTATTAGAATATGTGGCGATGCGAATTACTGGTTCGAATCAGGTCCCGTATCAAATGTAATAGTTAAAGGAAATACGTTTGAAAATTTAGGTGTTGGCGGTCATGCACCACAGGCAATATTGCAAATAGACCCCATTATAGGAAAAAAATTCAGAGGAGATGGATTTTATCATAAAAACATCGTTTTTGAAAACAACACAATAAGAACCTTTGATCCTCTTATTATTTATGCCCTTAGTGTTGATGGATTAGTAATAAGGAATAATACGATTATCCAAACAAAAATATGGCCACAAATTTTCAGTGAATTATCACAGTTTGATCTTCAGAATTGTACTAATGTAAAAATAGAAGGAAACACTTATTCAGGTGATAATGAGGCTTCAATTAGCGTAATTGACTGTCAGAAAATGGAATTTGATTCAGAACAGGTAGGATTTTTGAAAGACATAAGTCAAAATCCAAATAAGTATTTCTATCAAAATTAGATTGTTAAGTAGTTTGAGTTAGTTTGAGTAGTATGGATGGGGCTGTTTGATACAGTCCCATCTAATTTCAAAAGAACATAATTAAAGAACATTTTATATTAAAAGCAACTGGAGTAAAACAACTTAAATTCGCCAATAACACCATCAATAATTCCAACACCTTTGTACCTATAGAACCTGATGCTTTTGTTATAGATGTCAAGCAAATTGAAACGTTGAAAATTGAAAATGTGAAAATTAGCGAAGTTTTCACGAACAAGTTGAAAGCCGAAGAAATTTCAAATATATCATCTGACATAAAATAATTGAATTAGTCCAAATTCTCAAATCTCTTCAAGTCAGGACACTAAAAGGTTCTACATATATTCTGTTCGTTCTAGGTTTAGCTGATGATTAGTGGAATCTAAAAATTTACTCAATATCATCTAGAAAGTTTGAACTTTTACTTTTACTGAAGGTTTGATTTTGATATCTAAACTAATTATTAGATTTTTCTTGTTGAGATGAGGCAGAAGCTTCCTTCCTTAGTTATATGGTTAATTTTAAAATATATTTTTATTTTACTTTTTAAATAAATTATAATATCTTCATAAAATTTATATAACCAACCATTTATACACAAAACCAACCATTGATAATTAAATTCTTTATTAAGATTTCTTCCCGCCGGGAATTTCTTAACTATTTTGGCTTAGTCGGATTCTTGGCTTTGACTTTTGGCTGCTCAAGTCCACTCCCGGAAAAGGTAGCGAAAGCATATGAATCGCTACCTGAATATGTTGACTATAATTTTCATATTAAACCTATTCTTTCAGACCGCTGCTATACGTGCCATGGACCTGACGCTCAAACAAGAAAAGCAGGACTGCGACTAGACATAGAAGCTGAAGCTTTTAGAAAATTAGAATCGGGTAAATATGCTTTCGTTAAAGGAAGTATTTCCAAAAGCGAAGTTATTCATCGTTTAGTCAGCGATGATCCTGATACAATGATGCCTCCGTCAGAGTCAGAACTAACAGTTTCTGCTAGGGAAATTGCATTAATTGCAAAATGGATCGAGCAAGGTTCTGAATGGAAACAGCACTGGTCTTTTCTGGCTTTGAAAAACCCTCAAGTGCCAGATATTAAGAATGATTGGACAAAGAACAATGAGATTGATAATTTTATCCAAGAGAATTTGATAAGCCTTGGATTAGCACCCTCACCAGAAACAGATAAGGAACATCTTATCAGGAGAGTTACCATGGATCTTACTGGCTTGCCGCCAACTGTGGAAGAAATTAATGCTTTTTTAAATGATTCTTCAGAAGATGCTTACGAAAAAGTTGTAGATCACTTATTGTTAAGTGATGCCTATGCCGAACGAATAACGCAAGAATGGATGGATGTATCTCGTTACGCAGACTCACATGGTGTTTCGTTTGATGGTTACCGCACTTCTTGGCCTTTTCGAGACTGGGTTATTAAGGCCTTCAAAAACAACATGCCCTACAATACATTTATTACTCATCAGTTGGCAGGTGACCT
>NZ_DBNGMQ010000009.1:0-46777 GCF_057126245.1 Yeosuana sp.
ATCGCTTTTGATAGAGGTGGATATTTATATCATGGTAGAGTAAAATCATTAGCTGAAGGAGCTAGAGAAGCAGGACTTAAATTCTAAGAAATTATGTATCGAAAATACAAAAGCGCAGAGTTAGTAAAACCAGGTGGATTAGATCTTAAAGATCGTTTAGTTGGTGTACAAAGAGTTACAAAAGTAACTAAAGGTGGTAGAGCATTTGGTTTCTCAGCAATAGTTGTTGTTGGTGATGAGGCGGGAGTTGTAGGCCAAGGTTTAGGAAAATCTAAAGATGTGGCTAGTGCAATTGCTAAAGCCATTGAGGATGCAAAGAAAAACCTAGTTAGAATTCCTATAATAAAAGGGACA
The DNA here is from genome assembly GCF_057126245.1 of Yeosuana sp. Lineage (NCBI taxonomy): Bacteria > Pseudomonadati > Bacteroidota > Flavobacteriia > Flavobacteriales > Flavobacteriaceae > Yeosuana > Yeosuana sp. The sequence goes on from NZ_DBNGMQ010000009.1 coordinate 355, forward strand.
TTACCGCATGAACAAAAAGGTAAATATGGTGGAGCAAGAGTAAACATTATTCCGGCTGCTCCTGGTACTGGAGTTATTGCTGGTGGAGCTGTAAGAACTGTTCTTGAGGCTGTTGGAATTCATGATGTATTATCAAAATCTCAAGGATCCTCGAACCCTCATAATGTGGTAAAAGCAACGTTTGATGCTTTATTACAATTAAGAGACGCCAGAAGAATAGCTTCAGATAGAGGTATTTCACTTGAGAAAGTTTTTAACGCATAATCATATAAGAGATGGCAAAAATTAAAGTTACTAAAGTTAAAAGCGCAATCAATAGAACGTTAAGACAAAAAAGAATTTTAGAATCTCTTGGTCTTAAAAAAATTGGTCAAGTAGTAGAGCACGAAGCTACATCAAGTATACTTGGTATGGTTAATAAAGTAAATCACTTAGTTTCTGTTGAAGAAATTAAATAATATAATACTGAAATGGATTTAAGTAATTTAAAACCTGCAGAAGGTTCAGTTAAAAATCAAGGAAAAAGAATAGGTAGAGGACAAGGTTCCGGTAAAGGCGGAACTGCTACACGTGGTCACAAGGGTGCTAAATCTCGTTCTGGTTATTCTAAAAAGATTGGATTTGAAGGTGGGCAAATGCCACTTCAAAGACGTGTTCCTAAATTTGGTTTTACCAATATTAACCGTAAGGAATATCAAGGAATTAATTTAGATACGCTACAACAATTAGTAGATGATAAAAAAATTAAAGATACAGTAGATTTAGAGGTATTGTTCTCAAATGGATTAACTGGAAAAAATGATCTGGTTAAAATTATGGGAAGAGGAGAATTAAAAGCTAAATTAAAAGTAACTGCTCACAAGTTTACTGCAACAGCAAAAGCTGCTATAGAAGCTGGAGGAGGAGAAGCTGTAACTTTATAAGATATCATAGGTATATGAAATTTATAGAATCAATAAAGAATGTTTGGAAAATAGAAGAGCTAAGAAACAGAATAGCTGTTACATTAGGTTTATTATTAGTGTATCGTTTTGGTGCACAAGTAGTATTACCTGGTATTGATGCCTCTCAGTTAGGTGGTCTAAGTGATAGCACTGATTCAGGTTTATTAGGACTTCTTAATGCTTTTACGGGGGGAGCTTTTGCAAATGCATCCGTTTTCGCTTTGGGTATTATGCCTTACATTTCTGCTTCTATTGTAGTTCAATTGATGGGAATAGCAATTCCTTATTTACAAAAGCTACAAAAAGAAGGTGCTAGCGGACAAAAGAAAATTAATCAGATTACACGTTGGTTAACCATTGCAATCTGTTTATTACAAGCTCCGGGCTATTTAGCAAGTTTACCAGCTTTAGGTATTCCTCAAAGTGCATTTTTATTGGGATATGGTCCTTTGTTTTATTTCTCTTCAGTTACGATTTTAGTAACAGGTTGTATCTTCGCCATGTGGTTAGGTGAAAAAATAACTGATAAGGGTATTGGAAATGGTATATCGCTATTAATTATGGTAGGTATTATCGCGAGAATGCCATCATCGTTTATACAAAATGCTGCGAACCGATTAGAGGGTAACAATGTTATGCTTATCCTGTTTGAGGTGGTTATATGGTTCTTGGTTATATTGGCATCAATATTATTAGTATTGGCTGTGAGAAAGATAGCTGTTCAATATGCAAGACGTACGGCATCTGGAAGTTATGAAAAAAATATTATGGCTGGGTCAAGACAATATATTCCATTGAAGTTGAATGCTTCTGGGGTTATGCCAATCATATTTGCTCAAGCTATCATGTTTGTGCCAGGTTTAATAGGAGGAACTTCTTTTTTAAAGGATTCTGCCACCGGTGCATGGCTACAAACACAATTCTCTGATATCTTTGGGTTTTGGTACAATTTAGTCTTTGCTTTATTAATTATAGTATTTACATACTTCTATACAGCAATTACAGTGCCTACAAACAAAATGGCGGATGATTTAAAACGTAGTGGCGGTTTTATTCCTGGTATTCGTCCAGGTTCTGAAACTTCTGAATATTTAGATAAAATAATGTCTCAGATAACCTTACCGGGTTCAATATTTCTAGCATTAATCGCTGTGTTCCCAGCTTTTATTGTAAAACTTATGAATGTGCAACAAGGTTGGGCTCTGTTTTTTGGTGGAACTTCACTTATTATTTTGGTAGGTGTTGCCATTGATACTATGCAACAAGTAAATTCATACTTGTTAAATAGACATTATGATGGCTTGATGAAAACAGGGAAAAATAGAAAGGCTTTAGCTTAATTTATATACCATGGCAAAACAAGCAGCAATAGAACAAGACGGAACAATCATTGAAGCATTATCAAATGCGATGTTTCGTGTTGAATTGGAAAATGGTCACATAGTGACGGCACATATTTCAGGAAAGATGCGTATGCATTATATTAAATTGTTACCTGGAGACAAGGTGAAATTGGAAATGAGTCCTTATGATTTATCTAAGGCTCGAATAACTTATAGATACTAATAGGATGAAATCATGAGATTTTATCTGACAGTAAAAAAACAACTAATAAGGAACAGATGAAAGTTAGAGCATCAGTTAAAAAAAGAAGTGCAGATTGTATAATTGTGCGCAGAAAAGGTAGACTTTACGTAATTAACAAAAAGAATCCTAGATTCAAACAAAGACAAGGGTAGTTATGGCAAGAATTGCAGGTGTAGACATACCAAAAAACAAAAGAGGAGTTATCTCTTTAACTTATATCTATGGGATAGGTAGAAGTAGAGCAAAAGAAATTTTAGCGATAGCTAAAGTTGACGAAAGCATAAAAGTTCAAGATTGGAACGATGACCAGATAAGTGGTATTCGTGAAGCTGTAGGTACTTTTAAAATTGAAGGTGAATTGCGTTCTGAAACACAAATAAACATTAAGCGATTAATGGATATTGGATGTTACAGAGGGATTCGTCATAGATCGGGTCTTCCTTTAAGAGGACAACGTACAAAAAACAATTCTAGAACTAGAAAAGGTAGAAGAAAAACAGTTGCTAACAAGAAGAAGGCAACTAAATAATTAAAAGTCATTAGTATTTAGGGGTTAGATGAATCTGCTTGAAATGTAAAAGTTTAGGATTCTATAAACTAACAACTAACATCTAGAAACTAAAAAAATATGGCAAAGACAAGTACTAAAAAACGTAAAGTTATTGTAGATTCTGTTGGTGAAGCTCATGTTACGGCTTCTTTCAACAACATTATTATTTCACTTACCAACAAAAAGGGCGATGTTATTTCATGGTCTTCTGCTGGTAAGATGGGATTTAGAGGTTCTAAGAAAAACACACCTTATGCTGCTCAATTAGCAGCAGAAGATGCTTCAAAAGTAGCTCAAGAAGCTGGTTTAAAGAAAGTAAAAGTGTATGTTAAAGGTCCAGGAAATGGTAGAGAATCTGCTATCAGATCAATTCATAATGCTGGAATTGAAGTGACAGAAATTATTGATGTTACTCCTTTACCACATAACGGCTGTAGACCTCCAAAACGTAGAAGAGTTTAAGTTCACTGAATAATTCAGTAATTAATATTAATTAACAAGTATCACAAAGAGATCAACGATTATCGAAGGATAAGATTAAGACCTTAATTCATAATCACTCTTATAATAAATTAAAAAAATGGCAAGATATACTGGTCCTAAAACTAAAATAGCTCGTAAATTTGGCGAGGCTATTTTTGGAGACGATAAGTCTTTTGAAAAAAGAAATTACCCTCCTGGTCAACATGGTGCAAACAAGCGTCGTGGAAAAAAATCTGAATACGCTATCCAATTAATGGAGAAGCAAAAAGCTAAATATACCTATGGTATTTTAGAAAGACAATTTAGAGGTTTATTTAAAAAAGCTAGAGCAGCACAAGGTATTACAGGTGAAGTTTTATTACAACTTTGCGAATCTAGATTAGACAATGTAGTATTTAGAATGGGAATTGCTCCTACTAGAAGCGCTGCAAGACAATTAGTATCTCACAGACACATTACGGTTAATGGTGAAGTGGTAAACATTCCATCTTTTTCATTAAAAGCAAGTGATGTTGTAGCTGTAAGAGAAAAATCAAAATCACTTGAAGCTATTGATAGATCTCTATCAAATTCAAGTCACGTATACGAATGGATTACTTGGAATACAGAAACGATGCAAGGAACTTATGTTTCTATCCCTTCAAGAATTCAAATTCCAGAAAATATCAATGAGCAATTCATTGTCGAATTATATTCTAAATAATAAATTAATCATATTGGTATTTGGCCAAAGGATTTATTAGTCTTCTTCAAACTTTTAAATCGCGCAACTAAATAACAATTAAAACGAAGAAAGATATGGCAGTATTTAATTTTCAAAAGCCTGACAAAGTAATCATGATCGATTCTACCGATTTTGAAGGTAAATTCGAATTCAGACCTTTAGAACCAGGGTATGGCTTAACAGTAGGAAATGCTTTGAGAAGAGTTTTATTATCTTCTTTAGAAGGATTTGCAATTACTTCGGTTAGAATTGAAGGTGTAGACCATGAATTTTCTGCAATTTCAGGTGTAGTTGAAGATGTAACAGAAATTATTTTAAATTTAAAACAAGTATGTTTTAAAAGACAAATTGAAGATATAGATAATGAGTCTATTTCAATTTCAATTTCTGGACAAGAGCAAATTACCGCAGGTGATTTCCAAAAGTTTATTTCAGGATTTCAAGTATTAAATTCAGAATTAGTTATCTGTAATTTAGATCCTAAAGTGAGTTTAAATATGGAAATTACTGTTGAAAAAGGTAGAGGATATGTTCCTGCAGAGGAAAACAATAAAGCTTCTGCGCCCGTTGGAACCATCTTTACAGATTCAATTTACACGCCTATAAAAAATGTTAAGTATAGTATAGAAAACTATCGTGTTGAGCAAAAAACTGATTATGAAAAATTAGTTTTTGAAATCATTACAGATGGTTCTATTACACCTCAGGATGCTCTAACAGAAGCCGCTAAAACATTAATTCACCACTTTATGTTGTTCTCTGATGAGAGAATTACTTTAGAAGCTGATGAAATAGCACAAACAGAAACTTATGATGAAGAATCACTTCACATGAGACAATTGCTTAAAACGAAGCTAATTGATATGGATTTATCTGTACGTGCATTAAACTGTTTAAAAGCTGCTGAAGTTGATACATTAGGAGACTTAGTGTCATTTAACAAAAATGATTTAATGAAGTTCCGTAATTTTGGTAAAAAATCTTTAACCGAGCTTGAAGAGCTTGTTATTGTAAAAGGTTTAAATTTTGGAATGGATTTAAGTAAATATAAATTAGATAAAGATTAATTAATCATATTTTGCTCCTCGCAAGTCGAGTTTGGTAGCAAGATGATAAAATAAATGTCATGAGACACGGAAAAAAAATAAACCATTTAAGTAGAAAAACCGCACATAGAAAGTCAATGTTGGCAAATATGGCGTGTTCATTAATAGAACATAAGCGTATTAACACTACTGTTGCTAAAGCAAAAGCTTTAAAGCAATTTGTTGAGCCAATGATTACTAAGTCTAAAGAAGATACGACTCACAACAGACGTATTGTGATGGCGCGTTTAAGACAAAAAGAAGCTGTTGCTGAGTTGTTTAGAGATGTTGCGGCTAAGGTTGCGGATAGACCAGGTGGTTATACAAGAATCATTAAACTTGGAAATCGTTTAGGAGATAATGCTGATATGGCAATGATTGAGCTTGTAGATTATAATGAAATTTACAATGCGGATAAACCTAAGAAGAAAACGACTAGAAGAAGTAGAAGAGGTGGAAGTAAGACGGAAACACCAGCTGCTCCAGTTGCTGAAGCTCCGGAAGTTGAAAAGCCAGCTTCAAATGAAGAAGAATAAATGTTATTAACAAACATAAATTTTAAGGATAAACTTTTTTAGTTTATCCTTTTTTTTGCAATTTTGCGAAACCTTTCGAAAAAAAATGAAGTATCAAAAAAAACAAATCGCTATTATTTTATTGGCTGATGGAACCATATTTTATGGTAAATCAATAGGAAACAAACAAGGGACAGCTTTTGGAGAAGTCTGCTTTAATACTGGAATGACTGGTTATCAAGAAATTTTTACAGATCCATCTTATTTTGGGCAACTCATGGTTACTACCAATGCACATATTGGAAACTATGGCACGAATGTAGATGAAGTTGAATCGGATTCTGTTAAAATAGCAGGGTTGATATGTAAAAATTTTAGTTATAACTATTCACGAGAAGCTGCAGATGCTTCATTAGAAGATTTTTTAAATTCAAATAATTTGTTTGCTATCTCTGATGTTGATACAAGAGCCTTAGTAAGTTATATTAGAGATCATGGCGCTATGAATGCTGTCATAACTACAGATGTAGAAAACATTGAATCGCTAAAAAGACAACTAGCTCAATTTCCAAGTATGAATGGTCTAGAACTTGCTTCAAAAGTTTCAACGAAAGAACCATACTATTTCGGCAATGAGAATGCAACGTACAAAGTATCTGCACTTGATATTGGGATAAAAAAGAATATTCTTAGAAACATTGCAAAACGAGATGTTTATATAAAAGTATTTCCTTATAATGCAACGTTTGAAGAATTAGAGTCTTTTAATCCGGATGGTTACTTTTTATCAAATGGGCCTGGAGATCCCGAGCCATTGGTTGAAGCCCAGACTTTAGCTAAAGAAATTATAAAACGGGATTTGCCTCTTTTTGGGATATGTTTAGGGCATCAAGTAATAGCTTTAGCTAATGGTGTATCAACTTATAAAATGCATAATGGTCATAGAGGAATCAATCATCCTGTAAAAAATTTAAAAACAGGTAAAGGTGAGATTACATCTCAAAATCATGGTTTCGCCGTTAATAGAGAAGAAGCAGAGTCAAATCAAGATTTAGAAGTAACTCATGTGCATTTAAATGATAATACGGTTGCAGGGATTGCTATGAAATATAAGAATTGTTTCTCCGTGCAATATCATCCTGAAGCTAGTCCGGGTCCACACGACTCATACTATCTTTTTGATCAGTTTATAGAAAACATTAAAAATAAATAGCCAAAAGCCTTAAAAACATGAAAACTTTTTAAGGCTTTTATGTTACTAAAACGTTATAGGGTGAAATTTGTGTAATTCTTTAAAAACATATAAATTAAAACAAGATTAAACCGTAAATTTGAATATTAAACAAAGTTAAAATAGAGTACTTATGAGTATAATAATTAATATCCATGCTAGACAAATTCTAGATTCTAGAGGAAACCCTACTGTTGAGGTAGATGTTGTTACAGAAAATGATATTTTAGGAAGAGCTGCAGTACCATCTGGAGCATCTACAGGAGAACACGAAGCTGTTGAATTAAGGGATGGTGGAAAAGCCTATATGGGAAAAGGTGTTTTAAAAGCTGTAGAAAATGTAAATTCTATTATAGCTCCGGAATTATTAGGAACATCTGTATTTGAACAAAATTTAATTGATCAATTAATGATTGATTTAGATGGCACAAAAAATAAATCTAAGTTAGGTGCAAATGCTATTTTAGGTGTATCTCTAGCGGTTGCTAAAGCTGCTGCTTCAGAGTTAGGTTTGCCTTTATATCGTTATGTTGGAGGAGTTTCTGCAAATACACTTCCAGTACCGATGATGAATATAATTAATGGGGGTTCTCATAGTGATGCGCCTATTGCGTTTCAAGAGTTTATGATTATGCCTGTAAAGGCTAAAAGCTTTACGCATGCAATGCAAATGGGAACTGAGATTTTTCATAATCTTAAAAAAGTGTTGCATGATAGAAACTTAAGCACTGCTGTAGGTGATGAAGGTGGTTTTGCACCAACTCTTGATGGTACAGAAGATGCTATTGAAACGATAGCAAAAGCTGTGGAAAATGCTGGATATAAGTTTGGAGAAGAAGTAAAAATTGCATTGGATTGTGCTTCTGCTGAATTTTATGAAAATGGAAAATACGACTATAAAAAATTTGAAGGTGATACAGGTGTTATAAGAACATCGAAAGAACAAGCTGATTATTTAGCTGAGTTAGTAGCTAAATACCCAATTATTTCAATAGAAGATGGCATGGATGAGAATGATTGGGAAGGTTGGAAATATTTAACTGAGCTTGTTGGAGATAAAGTGCAATTAGTTGGTGACGATTTATTTGTTACTAATGTTGAACGTTTATCAAGAGGTATTGAAGAAGGTATTGCCAATTCAATTTTAATAAAAGTAAATCAAATAGGTTCTTTAACAGAAACTATTGCGGCTGTTAATATGGCTAAAAATGCCGGTTATACATCTGTAATGTCTCATCGTTCTGGTGAAACGGAAGATAATACGATTGCAGATTTGGCAGTTGCATTAAACTGTGGACAAATCAAAACTGGTTCTGCATCACGTAGTGATCGTATGGCAAAATATAATCAATTACTTCGTATAGAAGAAGAATTAGGAGAAGTTGCTTACTTTCCACAAGAAAAAGCGTTCAAAATAAAGTAAAAAGGATACTCAATATATTTAAAAAGCCAAATTCATTTATGAATTTGGCTTTTTTTATGACTAGAATATTTTATATGCTATCTGTAACTATTGTTACAAGTCTATTATTTAGTGACATAAGTCATATTTTAAGTCTTAATTATGTAATAAATTTAGGGGATTTACTCTTTAGACAGAACAAACTAATATTACGATTATGAACAATTTAAAAGATATACTATATCAAAAAATCCAGGAGCATAGACCGAGAACTTCAAAGTTATTAAAGGAGCATGGAGATAAAATTATAGATCAGGTTTCTGTATCCCAAGTTATTGGCGGTATGAGAGGTATCAAAAGTTTAATAACTGATATTTCCTATTTAGATCCTTTTGAAGGAATTCGTTATAGAGGATATACATTACCTGAGGTTTTAGAAAAATTACCAAAAGCAGATAATGCTGAGATGCCCTATGTAGAGGGATTATATTATTTACTTTTAACAGGTGAAGTCCCCACAAGGGAAGAAGTTGAGTCGTTGGTAATAGATTTTAAAAATCGTCGAGTGGTTCCAAGATATGTGTGGGACGTTATTGATGCATTTCCAAGTAATAGCCACCCAATGGCTATATTATCTGCAGCCGTAATGAGTTTAGAAAGAGAGTCTCATTTTAGTAGTAATTATAAGAAAGGGATGAGCAAGATGGATTATTGGAGCTGTACTTATGAAGATGCTACGAATCTACTTGCTAAAATGCCGTTAATTGGAGCTTATATCTATAATAAATTATATCATCCAGAACATGGTCATCGTTTCCCAGATCCATCTTTAGATTTAGGAGCGAATTTTGCTTACATGATGGGAAAGGATAAACCATATGATGATGTTTCGAGAATGTATTTTATTATTCATGCAGATCATGAAAGTGGAAATGTAAGTGCGCATACTGGACATTTAGTAGCTAGTTCCCTTTCTGATATTTATTATGCAACTTCTGCAATGATAAATGGATTAGCTGGTCCACTCCACGGATTAGCTAATCAAGAAGTGCTTAGATGGTTACAAGGTTTACGAGAACAAATGAATGGCGTATTACCAACTGAGGAAGAAATGAAAAAATATGTTTGGGATACTTTAAATAGTGGGCAAGTTATTCCTGGTTATGGTCATGCTGTTCTTCGTAAAACGGACCCAAGGTATTCCGTTCAAAGAGAATTTTGTTTAAAACATATGCCGAATGATGAGTTATTTAAATATGTGGACGCTTTATATAAGGTTGTTCCTGATATTTTAAGAGAGCATGGTAAGGCAAAAAATCCTTGGCCCAATGTTGATGCTCAATCTGGCGTAGTTCAATGGCATTACGGTGTTACACAATATGATTTTTACACGGTGTTATTTGCCATTGGCAGATCTTTTGGTGTATTGTCAAATATCATTTGGGATAGAGCGTTAGGGTACTCATTAGAAAGACCTAAATCGATTACAACAGAAATGTTAGAAAACATGGTTGAAACCGAAAAACATCTTTCTCAACCTGTTTAAATTTATTTCCAACAGGAAGCTATTTATAATTTTTTTGTATCACATCCAATCAATAATTATAGTAAGTTGATATAATAATAGTAGTTATTTTTGTAAATTAGCATTCCGCAAAAAACAAGAATTAATTAATTTATTTATGTTAGAAAAAGCCACCTTAGAAGTAAACGGTAAAAAATATGATTTTCCGATTGATATTGGAACAGAGAATGAAACTGCTATTGATATATCAAGCCTTAGAGGTTCAACGGGAGGAGTAATTACACTAGATGCTGGTTTTAAGAATACAGGTTCTTGCAAGAGTGCTATTACTTTTTTAGATGGTGAAAAAGGTATTTTGAGGTATAGAGGATATTCAATAGAGGAATTAGCTGATAAGGCAGATTTTTTAGAAGTATCTTATCTTTTAATTTTTGGAGAACTTCCAACAAAGGAACAACTTGATAAGTATCATGCAGATATTAAAGCCCAGTCTGTAGTAGATGAAGATATTAAAAAGATATTGGATGCATTTCCTAAATCAGCCCATCCTATGGGAGTGTTATCGTCGCTTACCAGTGCTTTAACAGCTTTTAATCCGTCTTCAGTAAATGTTAATTCTGAAGAAGATATGTATAGAGCTATTGTTAGGATTATGGGGAAATTTCCTGTACTTGTAGCTTGGACACTTAGAAAGAAGAATGGATTACCACTAGATTACGGAGATAAAAATTTAGGTTATGTAGAGAATGTCTTAAAAATGATGTTTAGACAGCCTAATGAAGATTATGTTCAAAATAAGGTCTTAATTGAGGCTTTAGATAAATTATTAATCCTCCATGCAGATCATGAGCAAAATTGTTCGACTTCGACCGTAAGAGTTGTGGGGTCATCTCATGCTGGATTATTTGCATCTCTTTCTGCGGGAATATCGGCACTTTGGGGTCCACTTCATGGTGGTGCGAATCAGGCCGTATTAGAAATGCTTGAGGCAATAAAGCTTGATGGTGGTGATACTAAAAAGTATATGGCTAAAGCAAAGGATAAAGAAGATCCGTTTCGTTTAATGGGATTTGGTCACAGAGTTTACAAGAATTTCGATCCTAGAGCGAGAATTATTAAGAAAGCAGCTGATGAAGTATTAGACGATTTAGGAATTGAAGATTCAATTTTAGATATAGCAAAAGGATTAGAGCAAGAAGCCTTGAAGGATCCTTATTTTGTTGACCGTAAATTATATCCAAATGTGGATTTTTATTCTGGAATTATTTATAGAGCTATGGGTATACCAACCGATATGTTTACAGTTATGTTTGCATTAGGACGTTTACCTGGATGGATAGCGCAATGGAGAGAAATGAGATTAAATAAAGAGCCCATAGGAAGACCAAGACAACTTTATATTGGTGCAACAGAAAGATCTTTTGTTGAAGTTGATAAAAGATAAATTTATTTTATAGTGAAAAGAGAAAGCTTCATATTTTGTATGAAGCTTTTTTTTATCTTAGGCCTATGTTAAAACTTAATATAAAAAATGAAACCTCACGCTTGCGTGCCGTTGTTTTAGGAACTGCTAAGAGTAATGGACCAGTCCCAAAAATAGAAGATTGCTATGATCCTAAAAGCATACAGCATGTAAAAGCAGGTACCTATCCAAAAGAAGAAGATATGATTTTGGAAATGGAGGCTGTTGCTGCTATTTTAAAAAAGTATAACGTACAGGTTTATCGGCCAGAAGTTATTAAAGATTGTAATCAAATTTTTTCAAGAGATATCGCCTTTGTTATAGAAGATAAAATAATTAGAGCCAATATTTTACCTGATAGAGATGAAGAAATTCATGCTATTGATTATTTATGGAATCAAATAGCGCCAGAAAATAGAATTATATTACCTGACGAATGTCATGCCGAGGGAGGCGATGTTATGCCTTGGAATGACCATATTTTTATTGGAACTTATTCTGGTGATGATTACGCAGATTATATTACTGCAAGAACGAATCTAGATGCTGTAATAGCCATACAAGAATTATTTCCTAACAAAACGGTTAAGAGTTTCGAATTGCGAAAGTCCAATACAGATCCAAAAGAAAATGCACTTCACTTAGATTGTTGTTTTCAGCCTATAGGAAAAGATAAGGCCATTATTCATAAAAATGGATTTCTTATTGAAAAAGAATACGAATGGTTAGTGGAATTTTTCGGAAAAGAGAATATTTTTGAAATCACAAAAGAGGAAATGTATAATATGAATAGTAATGTGTTTTCTATTTCTGAGAAAGTCATTATTTCTGAAAAAAACTTTACCCGTTTAAATACATGGTTAAGACATCAAGGTTTCACGGTTGAAGAAGTCCCTTATGCTGAAATAGCCAAACAAGAAGGTTTATTACGTTGTTCTACACTGCCTTTAATAAGGGATTGATTTTTAAAGTTTTATTTAGTTTCTTGTTTTTTAAACGGAATTTGAATTCGTTTGAGATCTCTGCAAAAAGCTGTAATCTGTAATTTTATGATAAGAACATTTTGCTTACTTCTTTAGTGGATTCAACCTATAGTCACGTAGAGAAGCGTAACGCAAAACCAAACCTAATCCGATCAATATGAGAGGTCCTACATATATAATACAGACGTAAATCCAATCAATTTTTTCAGCCTCCAAAGCAAATAAACCAGCGCCAAGGTATCCGAAAGTAGAGACCAATAACACGATGATGCCGATTGTGATAGCAAGTGGAGTTGATTTTACCATCTTGAACGGTGCATCCATACCTTTTCGACGCGCTTGGATATAGGCTAGTGCTATGAATACATAAGGAATTACAAGTGAAAGCGATGATAGATCGTTCAATAAACCGACCAAATGTTCTGAGCCACCGGAACCCGTCAAGTTTGAGGTTAATGGAATTAGAATCAACAATATAACAACTAGAGCTTGCAGCCACAACGCCTGCTTATGAGTTCCGCTAGAGTCTCTGCGGATAAGAGCTTTAGGGAAGGTGCCAGGAGGTATCTCGGTAAACATAGCTCGGATAGGACTTTCAGCCCAAATAATGAAACTAACGATTGAGCCTATGGTTATCAGGCTCATACATACTTTAGCAATTGGTAAACCGGGCAGACCCAACATTATTGCCAATTTAAACCAGATATCGTAAAGTCCTGTAGACTTGGTTAATTGGTCTAGAGGAAAAACGATTGCAACCGCAAGACTTGCCATTATATAAATTGCAGCTATCAAAAAGGTTGAAATCAAGATGGCTCGTGGAAAACCACGAGAAGGGTCTTTGACCTGCTTTACATAAGGGGCGGCTACTTCGGCGCCAGCTACAGCGAATAACAACCAAGAAAATGTGGCGAAGTATTTAATATCTAGAGTTGGACAAAGTGCATCATAACTGAATTTGTTAGCTGGTGAGACTTTTCCTAAAAAGGCTAACAGTAAAGGTGCCACTATTAGAAAGGCTACTAAAATCAGAGTGCCTTTACCTACCCAGTCGGCTAGATGGGAAAATAACCGTATGCCACGACTCGCAAAATAGGTAATAACTATGCAAACAATTACTGCGAGCAAAGGCAACAATGTTGCTTTAGAGGCGAATTGATCTACACCAGTTATTGAAAGTGATATCCTAATAGGTAACTTACTGAATGCTGATTGCAAGAATACGAGATTTGCGACGAAATAAGACCAAGTTCCAACGAAGGCCCAATGAGCACCAAGACCACGTTCCATGTAACTGTAGATGCCTCCTGATTCTGTTGTGTCTGATGCAAATTCCGATAGGATGAGTGCTAATGGTAGAAAATATAGCATGCCTACTAAGAACCATGAGGGAATGGCTGTTAAACCCATCTCTACCATATTGTCAATAACGTTTGTAATACCAAATGTGGCTACTAGAATTAGCATAGCGACTGTGATTACCGACATCTTAGTAGACGATTTTTGCTTTTCCTGTCTAATTATTTTTTTGTTTTTATGCATTTATAATCTACGTGTTGGTTGGCGAATTTTATCACATTAAAAAAAAACCAATAAGGCTCATTTCGTAATTGAAATTATATTTATTTCATATAAATTAATTTCATTATCAAAATTATTCCTAAGGGGAATTTGAATGGTTTTCAAAATATAAATCTGCTATTTCATTTTTATAAACACATCATATAAGCAGTTAAAGCCTCTTTCTCTTCTTTTTTTAAATCTAAATCTAATACTAAATTAAAAAACTCAACGGTATCATCTAAAGTTGGAAGCCTGTCATCGTGCAGATACGGGGGAGAATCTTTTATACCTCTTAAAGGGAAGGTTTTAATAGGGCCTTCAGGTCTTCCTTTGTAGAATCTTTCAACTTTTAAATCATGCATATAGTCATCTACGAAAGCCGGACCATAATGGCAAGTTATGCATTTGGCTTTTCCATTAAACAATTGTTCGCCTAATAATTCTTTTTTAGTGGCTTTTTCAGGAATTAATTTTCCCATTGCATCTAATTTTGGTGCAGGAGGAAAATCAATAATGGAATTAAAATCACCCATTCTATTAGCAATGGCCTTTTGATGAGCCCTCGCACCTATATGTTGCATCATGCCTGGGTCTCCATCAAAATATTCTTCTATTTCTGAAAAGTGATCCATACTTCTTATAGACCGTTTTGATGCTAATAACTGTAAATTATAATTTCCTCTCATGGAAGGTGTGCCAACCCGCAATCGGGCTAAGTGCGGTCTGGAGTCAGGCGCTAATTCAAAAGCACCGTTTGTATGGCCGTTAACATGGCATGAGAAGCAAGATACTCCAGCGCTTGGTGCTTCTGTAACCCTATGAGTGGTTTGATTAAACCATGTTGTTGGTGTTGTTCTAAGTAATTCTTTTAGCCCTTCCATCTGTTCAGGAGTTAATATTCCATTAAATATTTCATAGTAATTACCAAATGTGATTTCTCTTCCCTTGGCTACGTCACCTAATTCCTTATGAGTAGTTAAAAACATTGCAGGCGGGAATTCAGGAAGGTATTGATCTGGATAATCATGGTCAACATCAATTCTAATGTGTTCAGGGTGTACTTTATTCCAACTATCTGGAAAAACCATATGGGCTGTTGATGCCAAAGGATGTGCCAAAGGTTTAAATGGAAATAAATCCTTTTCCTTTATTTCATCAGCAGATAATTTCGCTAAGTCTTCGTAGGAGTTAACTTTTTCTGAAAGTTTAGAGATTGGACCTTTCATTATTTGTTTTCTACCACCAGACATATATTTTCCTTCAAAGACTTCTCCAGTAAAATTGTAGCGAGAATTCATATATTTTTTGGTGTCATCCATCAACTTAGGTTTTTGGTTTTTATGAAAAGACAACCATTCATTCCATTCCATAGGAAGATTTGGATCCATAAAAGAACTTTTACCTTTGCCACCGTATTTCCAAAGATCAAAAGGAGTTCTTTCTCCTTTTTCTACATCGGGATAGGGCATAAGAGAATCAATATGCCCACTTCCCAGCTCATAGTCCGGTTCAACATAGTTCTCAATTTTAGCTCCCGGAGATTGCAGTAAGTGCAGCCCTAATTTATCTGAGACTTGGAATGCAGTCAAAATTAATACTCCTGAAAACAAGAGCAACAGTAATTTTTTTTTCATTTTTATGATTATTTAAAACAATATATATTTTTATTAAATAACTAAATTTAAGGTGTCAATCATTTACCCATATCATTGCCCAATTTATAATTTTTTATTTTAAAAACAAAGTAAAATTAAGTACTGCAACATCTTATTATATATGTTTAATTGTTATACTTTTGTGCCGAAATTCATATAGATGCAACAAGCCACAAATACTATTTTAATGGTTCGTCCTGTTAGTTTTAGGATGAATGAACAAACTGCCGTAAACAATTATTACCAGCATGTGATTGACGGTTTGTTACCCGCAACGGTTAATGCAAAAGCACAGCAAGAGTTTGATACCTTTGTTGAAAAACTTCGGGGTATTGGTGTTAATGTTATTGTGGTTAATGATACCAAGGACACCGATACACCAGATTCTATTTTTCCTAACAATTGGATTTCATTTCATCAAAATGGAACAGTTGGTTTGTATCCTATGTTTGCAGAAAATAGACGACTAGAGAGACGCGAGGATATTTTGGAAATACTTGAAGCTAATGGGTTTGTTGTAAAAGATATTATAGATTATACAAGTGCAGAAGAAGAATCTTTGTTTTTAGAGGGTACTGGAAGCTTGGTGTTAGATAATGTAAACAGAAAAGCGTATTGTGCACTTTCGCCCAGAGCCGATGAAGATTTGTTAATAGAGTTTTGTGAAGATTTTGAATTTACACCGGTTATTTTTACAGCTAATCAAACGGTTCAAGGTGAGCGAAAGGCTATTTATCATACAAATGTTATGATGTGTTTGGGAGTAACCTTTGCGGTTATTTGTTTATCTAGTATTGACGATAAGAAAGAGAGAAAAAATGTCATCAAACATTTAAAAGATGATGGTAAAGAAATTATTGAAATTACCGAAACTCAAGTTAATAATTTTGCGGGTAATATGTTACAAGTTAAAGGAAGGGATAATGACTTATATTTAATTATGAGTCAATCTGCTTATGATTCGTTAACAAAAACACAATTGGAAACATTAAAAAAACACAATAAAGATATTCTGTCGAGTTCTTTAGATACCATAGAAGCCTGTGGTGGTGGAAGTGCAAGATGTATGATGGCAGATATTTATTTACCTAAAGCGTAATTAAGCAGGTTTAGATTTTGGGAGTTGTACATAAAATGTACTACCAACATTTAAACTACTTTCTACCCAAATTTTGCCGTGGTTCAGTTCTACCAATTCTTTACAAATTGACAATCCAAGACCTGTTCCTTTTTCGTTTTTGGTTCCGGTGGTAGTAAATGAATTACTTTTAAAGAGCTTTTCTATATTTTGTTTAGAGATACCTGTTCCTGTATCAGCAATACTTATAATACAACTACCATTACTAATATGGTTTGAAATAGTAATTGAATCACCTTCTTTACAGAATTTCACAGCGTTAGCTAATAGGTTTTGAATAACTATTTCAAACATACTTCTATCAGCATAAACAAAATCGCGCAAGGAATGGTCTATTAAATCAATACCTTTATTATCAAGTCTCTGTTCAATTAGTTTAACTTTATCTTCAAAAACTTCCTGAACATCAAACAATGTAGGCTTTGCGTCAAGTGAATGCATTTGGGATTTTGACCAGTTTAATAAATTAAACAATAATAAAGAGGCATTGTTGGCATTTTCGCTTAATTCAGGAATTAGATTATCAAATTCTTCTCTTGATAAGGAGCCGTCTTTTAGTAAATCGATAAAACCATTAATTGATGAAAGGGAATCTTTTAAATCATGGGATATAATTGAAAACAATTTATCCTTTACGTTATTTACATTTTCAAGATGCTTGGTTTGTTCTTGAAATGCTTTGTTTTGAATCTCTATTTTCGCGTTTTTTTCCTCTAATTCTTGGGTGTATTTTATGCTATTATTGCGTTTTAAAAATATGAGAACTAAGAATGTAGAAACAATAGCCAGAGCACCTAAAAGCGCATAAAAAATTAATTGAAAACGGTTACTTTCATCTTCCCTTTTAAGCGTTGCTTTATTTTCTAAATCAGTTGTTTCTTTATCTGAAAGATTTTGATCAAAGTCAGGGTTAAGCTCTAGCGAAGCAGATGTTAAAGTGTCTTTTATAATGCTTTTGCTTTTTAGGCTTTCTTTTAAACTGTAGTATTCTCTTTGCCAAATATAAGCTCCAAAATAGTCTTTTTTGGTAGAGTCTAATTCTTTCATCAGTTTATAAAACTTGAGTAATTCCTCATTATTATTAATAGACTTAGCAAGAGATCCTGCCTCAAGGAGTTGTTGTTCTGCAAGTTTTAATTCTTTTAGATTAAGATTTAATTCGCCAATATTATTTAATGAAATTGTTAATCCTAACTTGTTTTTTAACTTTCTGTTTAAAACTAAGCCTTTTACTAAATATTTGGCAGATCTATCAAAATCGTTAAATTTTAAATATTCTCCACCCAATTTTGGCAAAATCCTAGCCGTAATAGAGTCATTATCATTTCCAACTAATTTTAAAACCGTTTCGTAATATTCGATAGATTTTCTGTATTCTTCCTTATTAGAATATAATTCAGCTAATCTGCTATTAGATTCTATAATGCCGTCTGTTTTATTTAATTCTTTTTGAAGATTTAAGGCTTTGCTGTAAAACTCAATAGCTTTTTCTTCAGCATTCATTTTGTAATAGGCTTTTGCTAAATTACTGTATGCCAAACAGAGCTCTTGTTTTAAGTTCCTTTTTTCAAGTTCTTTTATAGCCGATAAAGAATACTGTAGGCCTTTTGCATAATTACCGCGTTTTATTTCAATGAGTCCAATACTGTTATTAACCTTTGCAATACCAAGCGTATCTTTTAATTGTCCAAAAAGCGCTTTTGATTTGGCATAACCAGTTACAGCATTAATGTAATCGTTTCTTTGAGAGTATATTAAAGATTTAAAATACGCGATTTCGGCAATGCCATATGTGTAATTCATAGCATTAGAAAGTTTTTCACTTTCATAAATATATTTTAAAGCTTTATCATAATCTTCAATGTCATAAAGTTGCTTTATAATTTTTAAAGAGGTGTCTACCTTTAATGAGTCTGATTCTTGAAAGGCTAATTCAATGTATAAGCTATCTATCTCTTTGGTTTGAGCATAACCAGAGCATACAAGTAAGAATATAAATAAAGTAATTATTTTCCTCATACAATATTTAACATACAACCTTCAATATCACATTTATATAAGGTTTCTTATTGAGTGAATTAAGAATTCTTATATGGTTGAATTATGTCTGTTAATCTATAATTTTACCTTTTTAAAATAAAAAAGCACAATAGCAATACACTAACAAAAGTTGCGAAAACCCTGTTAAAAATCTAATTTTTGCGTTTTTCTACCAATATATTAGATTAAATGAATATGTTAATTTTTTAAATATTCGATGAATAGATGAACGGCATATAATACAGAAAAACGGCATACTTTTTTATGCTTTTTTTTTTAAAGTGAAATTTGGAGGTTTGTTTTATTAAACTCATTTATACAATCAAACATTAATAAAAGTTTTATCTTTGCTCTCTTAAAAAAGTTATAATTAATGAGCCTTCAAGAAACCTTATCAAATCAGGTTATAAAAGCGGTAGAAACGCTATATAATGTTACCTTAAATACTATAGAATTTCAAGCAACGCGTAAAGAATTTTCGGGAGATATTACCGTCGTTATTTTTCCTATGCTTCGTTTTTTTAAAGGAAATCCGGTTCAAATAGGAACTGATATTGGCAATCATCTAGTTAATCATGTGGAGGAGGTTAAAGCTTTTAACATGGTCAAGGGGTTTTTAAATATTGAAATTGAAGATCGTTATTACCTTCAGTTTTTTAATAGTATAAAAGACGATGCGCATTTTGGTTTTATAAAACCAAATAAAAATGACACAGCTTTTATGGTAGAGTATTCATCGCCAAATACTAATAAACCACTTCATTTAGGGCATATACGAAATAATTTATTAGGGTACAGCGTTGCGGAAATTTTAAAGGCTTCAGGAAAGAAAGTCTATAAAACCCAAATTATTAATGATAGAGGTATTCACATTTGTAAAAGCATGTTGGCATGGAAACGTTTCGGAAATGGAGAAACTCCTGAAAGCACTGGTTTGAAAGGGGATAAGTTGGTTGGGAATTATTATGTGAAATTTGACCAGGAATATAAAAAAGAAGTTAAAGAGTTAGTTAGTAAAGGAATTTCTGAAGACGACGCCAAAAAGCAATCACCTATTTTATTAGAGGCTCAAGATATGCTTTTAAAATGGGAAGCTGGTGATGAAGAAACTGTTGCGCTTTGGAAAATGATGAATCGTTGGGTTTATGATGGTTTTGATATAACTTATAAAAATCTAGGAGTAGATTTTGATGTCCTGTATTTTGAAAGTAATACGTATTTGCTAGGAAAAGAGTTTGTAGCAGAAGGCTTGACATCTGGTGTCTTTTTTAAAGAAGAAGACGGTTCTGTTTGGTGTGATTTGACCGAGGACGGATTAGATAAAAAAATAGTACAACGTGCCGATGGAACCGCGGTGTATATGACTCAAGATATAGGTACAGCCATTCAACGTATAAAAGATTATCCAGATGTTGGAGGTATGGTTTACACCGTCGGAAACGAGCAAGATTATCATTTTAAAGTGTTGTTTTTAATCTTGAAAAAACTTGGATTTGATTGGGCTAAAAACCTGTATCATTTAAGCTATGGTATGGTTGATTTACCTTCGGGAAAAATGAAGAGCAGAGAAGGTACCGTAGTTGATGCTGACGATTTAATTGATGAAATGGCTTCAACTGCTGGAGAAATATCAGAGGAACTTGGTAAACTTGATGGGTATTCTGTTGAAGAAAAAAAGGAGCTTTATAAAACAATTGGTTTAGGTGCTTTAAAATATTTTATATTAAAAGTAGATCCTAAAAAGCGAATACTATTCGATCCTAAAGAATCTATAGATTTTCAAGGAAATACTGGCCCTTTTATTCAATATACCTATGCTAGAATACAATCCATTATTCGTAAAGCACATTTTGATACGACAAAAGAAGTAACCACACTTACTTTGCATGAAAAGGAAAAGGAACTTA
Organism: Yeosuana sp.; assembly: GCF_057126245.1. Taxonomy (NCBI): domain Bacteria; kingdom Pseudomonadati; phylum Bacteroidota; class Flavobacteriia; order Flavobacteriales; family Flavobacteriaceae; genus Yeosuana; species Yeosuana sp. The sequence continues at coordinate 21,149 of NZ_DBNGMQ010000009.1, forward strand.
TTAAACAGTTACAAGTTTTTCCAGAAGTGATTCAAAATGCGGCAGAGACTCATAGTCCAGCTTTAATAGCTAATTACACGTATGATTTAGTTAAGGAATTCAACTCGTTTTATCAGAATGTATCTATTTTGGGTGCAGACCAACTAAACGATAAGATATTTAGAGTCCAGCTTTCAAAAAAAGTAGCTTTAACCATAAAAAATTCTTTTAGTCTATTAGGTATTAATGTGCCTGAACGGATGTAATTAGGGTATTAAAAATTTTAAGCCTTCATAAACTACAATGCCTACAGCATTAGCTAGGTTTAAGCTCCTTACATGTTCGTTGTATAGAGGAATTTTATAAAGATTATTTAAGTTGCTGTCAATCAATTGCTTTGGTAATCCTACAGATTCTTTACCGAAGATTAAAAACAGATTATCCTTAAACGGAATATCCCAATGATTTTTTGTCCCATGGCTGGAGAGAAATACCATACTTTCATTCTTGTTTACATTGAAAAATTCTTCCATATTTTCATAGAAGATAACGTCAAGATGTTTCCAATAATCTAGTCCGGCACGTTTTAAACGCGTGTCATCAATTTCAAAACCAAACGGTTTTACTAAGTGTAATTTAGAACCAGAAGCGAGTGCTAACCTTCCAATATTACCTGTGTTATTAGGTATTTCAGGTTCAATTAAAACAATGTTAAGTGCCATTATTTTTTAACAATTTTAGAACAATAAACCGAATCAAAAGAACAAAAGGGAACCCGTGAAGTACGGTGTCAAACCAATCCATGAGCTGCATGCCTTTTGCTCCGCCCGCAATCCAACGAATTTTACCTAAAACATGTGGTTCGGGAAAAAAGGGAGCTAAGCCTAAAGTTAGGCAAAGCAGTAGAATGAGTTTCCAATTATTAAATGGTGACATGAATTATTTCTTTTTCAATTCAAAAAGATCCTTACGACGGTCTTTTAGGTTTCTGACACTACCAAACTGATTTAATTCTCTTAACAAATCAATATCAACATCGGCTATTAAAATCATTTCTGTATTCTGAGTAGCTTCAGCTTTAACACCATTGGTTGGAAAGGCAAAGTCACAAGGTGTAAATACCATTGATTGCGCAAACTGAATATCCATATTTTGAACTTTTGGCAAATTACCAACGCTTCCAGCAATGGCTACATAACATTCATTTTCAATGGCTCTGGCCTGAGCACAATGTCTTACCCTTGAAAACCCATTTTGTGTATCGGTTAAAAATGGCACAAATAAGATGTCCATACCTTCATCAGCTAATAATCTACTCAATTCTGGAAACTCAGAATCGTAACATATTAAAATACCTATTTTTCCACAATCTGTATCAAAGGCTTTTAATTGGTTACCACCAACCATTCCCCAAACCTTCGCTTCATCTGGTGTTACATGTAGTTTTTCATAGCGTTCCATACTACCATCACGCCTACATAAATACCCTGCGTTATGAAGCTTACCATCTACCATTTCTGGCATACTCCCTGTGATGATGTTAATGTTATATGAAATAGCTAACTTGGAAAAACGTTGTACAATTTCATCTGTGTGTTTCGCTAATTCTCTTATGGCTTCTGGCGTCGATAAATGATTGTTTTCAGCCATTAATGGCGCATTGAAAAACTCTGGAAATAAAGCGAAATCACTGCGGTAACCTGATACGGCATCAACAAAAAATTCAGCTTGCTGCATCAATTCGTCCATGTCTTTGTATAAACGCATTTGCCATTGTACAAGACCAAGTCTAACTATTTTTTTTATGGTAGAGGCTTTTTTGTTTTTCTTTTCATAATAGATATTATCCCATTCCAAAAGGACAGCATAATCCTGAGATGATGCATCACCTTCTAAATAATTTTTTAAAATTCGTGCCGGGTGAAAATCATTAGAAATTTGAAAGTTTAAAACAGGGTCGTGAATTTCCTTGCGTCTTACTTTTTCAATATATTCTTTCGGAGTTAATTTGTCTGAATATTTGTGGTAATTAGGAATTCTGCCCCCAAAAGCAAGCCCTTTTAAATTCAAGCGTTCACACAACTCTTTTCTGTAATCATACAACCGGCGCCCTAAACGGAGGCCTCTAAACTCAGGTTTAATAAACACATCGATACCGTAAATAACATCGCCATTATTTGTGTGGGTATTAAAGGTGTAATTTCCTGTAATTTCTTTATACGTGTGGTAATCATCAAATTTGTCGTAATCGACTATAATTGATAGTGCACATCCTGCAATATGATTATTAATTTTAATAACCACTTGACCTTCAGGGAACTTCCTAATTAATGTTCTAATATGATCTTCATCCCAAATCGCATCTGGCATGGTGTTATAAGATTCTATCATAGCCTTTTTAAGTTCTTGATAGTCATCTAAATTTAAAAATGCTAATTCAATATTCTCAATGTCTTTCATAGTAGTGTAAGTGGTATTCTATAGTTTCGTGAATATCATAAAAAATAAACAAATAATTAGAATTGTAAGTTGATAATTATAATTATTTTAAAAAAAGTAAAAGTATAAGTTAATGAGAACTACTTAACAAGATAGGTTAGCTTCATTGTGATAGATGCTGTTTTTTCTTTTGAAGACGTATTAAATGCCCCACCCCATGAATAATCTTCGTTTGAGTTTTGACCTGTTATTTGGAAAATTCCCATATTCGCTACAGAAAGTTCTCCTAATGTAGCTCCAGAATTTTCTGAAATGCTTTTAGCTCTTATATGCGCATTCTCGGTAGCTCTAGAAACCATTTCAATTTTTAAATCTTCAAGTTTTGTGTAATAATATCTTGGAGCCATAGAATATAATTGAATGCCTTTGTTTAGTAACTCTGTCACTTCTCTTGATATTTTTTCAACTTTTTCAACCTCTTTAGAATTTATTTGAACCGTTTGACTTAAGGTATAACCGGTAAATTCTTGTCCTAAATATTTACCGTCTGGCGTATAATTTTGTTTGAAATTTTTATTGGTTTCTACAGCATTGAAAACAATGACACTATCACTTAGCCCTTTGGAATTTAAATATTCAGAAATGGTTTCTTTGTCTTTTTTCAAATCATTATAAGCTTGTTTTAAATCGCTGTTTATTTGAGAAAATCTGGCTTCCCATACAATAAGGTCTGATGTGAAATCTGTTTTTCCTAAACCAGTAACAGAAATGGTTCCTGTTTTTTGGTTTCTATTGATAACTGCATTTCCTAAAATTATAGATGCTGCTATGATGGCAACGGAAAAGACGATGGCACTTAGATGTTTTTTCATTTGAAGATGTAATAATTTTAAACGCTACTTAACGAATGGTTTTTATGAATTTATTAATATTTTTCAAAGCATTTTTAGAAATGTATTTTATAAAAGCACTTCCAATAATTGCACCTTTTGCGTATTGTGTTGCTTGATTAAAAGTAACACGGTTATTAATTCCAAAACCAACAATTTGTGGATTCTTTAAATTCATATTTGATATACGCTCAAAATATTGCTTTTGGTCGTCACCAAAACCAGATTGACTTCCAGTGACGCTTGCACTACTCACCATATAGATAAATCCGTTTGAGATAGAATCTATAAATCGAATTCGTTCATTTGATGTTTGAGGCGTGATTAAAAACACATTAATGAGTCCGTATTTTTCAAAAGTTGACTTGTATTTTTCACTATAAACATCCACTGGTAAATCTGGAATAATTAAACCGTCAATACCTATGTCGCGACATTTTTCACAAAAAGCTTCCACCCCATATTGCAGCATGGGATTAAAATACCCCATTATGATTAATGGAATTCCAACCGATTTCCTAATGTCTTTTAATTGGTCGAAAAGGACCTCGGTAGTCATGCCGTTTTTTAGAGCATTGGTGGAACTCGCTTGAATAATTGGTCCATCAGCAAGTGGATCACTAAATGGCAAGCCTATTTCTATCATATCAACACCACTTTTCTCCAAATTTTGAATAATGGTAACCGTATCATTAAGATTAGGATATCCAGCCGTAAAATATATAGAAAGAAGTTTTTTGTTTTCTTGTAATTTTCGATGTATTCTATTCACAATTTAAATTTTAAAATATTCAACGTAATTCTGTAAGTCTTTATCTCCACGACCCGATAAACTCACTACAACAACGTCATTTGGGTTGAATGTTTTATGTTCAAAAATAGCTAGGGCATGGGCAGTTTCTATGGCGGGAATAATACCTTCTAATTTGCTTAGGTCTAACCCTGCATTCATGGCATCTACATCTGTAATGGACATAAATTCTGCCCGTCCGGTTTTAGATAAATGCGCATGCATAGGTCCAACACCCGGATAGTCTAAACCTGCCGAAATAGAGTAAGGCTCAGTAATCTGACCATCTTTTGTTTGCATCAGTAATGTTTTGCAACCGTGAATAATTCCTTCTTTTCCCAATACAGAAGTCGCGGCACTTTCACCGGAATCAATACCTAATCCCGCGGCTTCAACAGCAATAATTTTTACGTCTTCTTCATGAAGAAAATGATAATAGGTTCCGGCCGCGTTACTACCACCACCAATACAAGCGACTACATAATCTGGGTTTTCTCTGTTTTCATGTTCCTTTAATTGCCATTTTATTTCTTCGGAAATTATCGATTGAAACCTTGTTACCATATCTGGATAAGGGTGGGGTCCAATGGCAGATCCAATAATATAATGTGTGTCAACAGGATTGTTAATCCAATCTCGTATCGCTTCGTTTGTGGCGTCTTTTAAGGTGCGACTTCCTGATAATGCCGGAACAACGGTGGCACCTAGCATCTTCATTCTTGCAACATTTGGTGCTTGACGCGCAATATCAATTTTACCCATATAAACAATACATTCTAATCCCATTAAAGCGCAAACAGTTGCCGTAGCCACGCCATGTTGTCCAGCACCGGTTTCAGCAATAATCCGATGTTTACCCAAACGTTTAGCCATTAAAACCTGACCAATAGTATTGTTAATTTTATGAGCTCCTGTATGATTTAGGTCTTCACGTTTTAAATAAATTTTAGTGTTGTATTTTGCGCTAAGGCGTTTAGCAAAATATAGTGGAGATGGACGACCTACATAATCTTTTAAAAGCTGATTGAATTCTTCTTTGAACGAAGGTTCTGCCATTATTTCAAGATAGTTTTGGCGTAATTCTTCAACATTGGGATAGAGCATTTCTGGGATGTATGCACCACCGAACTCCCCATAATATCCTTTTTCGTTTACGTTGTAATTCATATAATTATTTTTATTGTCACTGCGAATGAAGTGAAGCAACCTTTTGAAGAGATTACTTATTCATTCGTTTCTCATTTCTCGTTATGACGATATTTTTAAATTCTTTTAATAACTCAATATTCTTCATTCCAGGTTCTGTTTCAAATTTACTGTTTACATCGATGGCATAACAGTATTTTGATTCGTCACTCTTTATAAATGATTTAATATTCTCAATTTCGTTTAGCCCAATACCACCACTTAAGAAATAGGACTTCGTTGATGAATATTTTTTTAAAACATTCCAGTTAAATGTGTAACCATTACCTCCAGGTAATTTTCCTTTGGTATCAAATAGGTAGTAATCACAAACGCTTTCATATGGTTTTAACGTATCAAAATTAAAGTTGTCTTTAATGGAGAAGACCTTGATGATTTCTATGTTTTCTGTATTTAGTTTTTTGCAATATTCGGGAGATTCATTACCATGAAGTTGAATAGCTTGTAATTGATGCTTTTTAATTTTTGTAATAACTTCTTTTGAATCCGCATTAACAAAAACGCCTGTTTTTTTTATGTTATTAGATATTTCGGGTATTTCTCCTTCAAAATATCTAGCAGATTTTTCATAAAATATAAAGCCCAAATAGTCAGGTTGCAAATTTGCAACACTTATGATATTATCTGGATATTTCATTCCGCAAACCTTTAGTTTCATGATTCTAATGCTTTGATAAATTCTTTGGCACTTTCACCTGCATTATCAGTTTTCATAAAATTTTCACCTATTAAGAAGCCTTGATAACCAAAGGGTTTTAATTCTTTAATCGCTTCGATATTGCTGATACCACTTTCAGACACTTTTACAAAATCATTTGGGATGAGTTCGCTTAAAGTTTTGCTGATATCTAAACTAACTTCAAATGTTTTTAGGTTTCTATTATTCACACCAAGCATGTCCAAACTAGGCATGATAGATTTTTGTAATTCGTCTTCATTATGTACTTCTAAAAGAACATCAAGTTGTAAGCTTTTTGCCAGTTCAGAAAATTGCTTTATTTCTTCTTTTGTTAAAATGGCAGCAATTAACAAAATCACATCTGCTCCATGAGCTTTGGCTTCAATAATTTGATACGCATCAATAATAAACTCTTTGCGTAATAAGGGTAAATTACAACATGCTCTAGCAAGCAAAATATCATCTAGAGAACCTCCAAAATATTTACCATCAGTTAAAACAGATATCCCACAAACACCGGCATCTTCATAACCTTTAGCGACATCATACACATTTAAGTTTTGATTGATAATAGATTTTGAAGGTGATCTTCGCTTATGTTCAGCAATAATACCGGTATTACTTTGTTTTAAATTTGTCGCCAATGACATAGTTGGTTTAGTAAATAAAACAGATGCTTCAAGCTGTTTAATAGGAATCAAACCCTTTTTTAAGGCGACTTCTCTGCGCTTATCAATTACAATGTTATCTAAAATAGTCATACTACTTGCTTAATTCTTGAATGGTTTGTAATGCTTTTAGACCTTTGCCAGAGAGTAATGATTCTTTAGCCAATTCAAAGCCTTTTTTATGGGTTATTTGTTTGGTAGTGGCAATAGCTAAACCAGCATTGGCACAAACGACATTGTTTTGGGCTTCTGTTCCTTTTCCTTGAATTACATTCATAAATATTTTTGCTGCATCTTCAACCGTACTTCCTCCAAAAATGGCTTCTTGTTTTATTTGTGAAATACCTAAATCTTCTGGCGAGAACATACTTTCGGAATGGTTGGAAATTACTTTTGTATTACCAGTTAACGAAATTTCATCATAGCCATCTAAAGCATGAACTATCGAATAGTTTTTATCTGTATTTTGATATAGATATCCATATAAACGAAGCAGTTCTAAATTAAAAACGCCTACCATTTGATTTTGTGGAAATGCTGGATTTACCATAGGTCCCAACATATTAAAAAAAGTTTTAACACCTAGTTCACGACGAATAGGCGCTACATTTTTCATGGCTGGATGAAACAGCGGTGCGTGTAACACACAAATACCTGCTTTGTCAATAGAACGTTTTAAAAAATCTTCATCATTTGAAAATTTTATACCTAAATATTCCATGACGTTAGATGATCCACATGCTGATGATACACCGTAATTTCCATGTTTTGCTACATGCACCCCTGCACCCGCTGTAACAAAAGACGATAGTGTTGAAATATTAAAAGTATCTTTACCATCACCGCCAGTTCCGCATAAATCTATAGCATTAAAATCTTTTAAATCTATGGATATGCATAATTCTAAAAGAGCATCTCTAAAACCTCTTAGTTCTTCAAGGGTTATATTCCGCATCATATATACCGTTAGGAATGATGCTATTTGACTTTGGTTATACATGCCGTTAGATATATTAACCAAAGCTTGTTTAGCTTCATTGCTTGATATGCTTTCGTGATTTATAAGTCTATTTAATAAATGTTTCATCGCTTAAGAATTTAACCAGTTTTTAAGAATTTGTTTTCCATTTGGTGTTAAAACAGATTCCGGATGATATTGTACACCTTTTACATCATAAATCTTATGGCGTAAAGACATAACTTGTCCGTTTTCGTCAAAAGAAGTCGCTTCTAATACCTCTGGTAAATTGGGATTAACTACCCAAGAGTGATAGCGCCCAACTTCAATAGTTTTATCTAAACCTTTAAATAGAGGTTCATCATCAACACTTATGGAAACATTGGTTGAAACGCCATGGTAAACATCCTCCAAATTAATGAGAGAACCGCCAAAAACCTCTGCAATCGCTTGTTGACCTAAGCATACCCCTAAAATACTTTTTGTAGCGGCAAATCTTTCAATAATGGGTTTTAATAAACCTGCTTCATCTGGAATTCCCGGTCCGGGCGACAGCACTATTTTATCAAAGGGCTCTGCGTCATCCAACGATAATTTATCATTTCTTACAACGGTTACGTCACAATTTAAATCTTCTAAATAATGAACTAGGTTATAGGTGAAACTATCGTAATTATCTATCACTAAAACTTTCATCATTTTCAAATATTTTCTGCTAATTCAATAGCTTTTGTTAATGCTCCTAACTTATTATAAACTTCTTGCAATTCTGTTTCTGGATTTGATTTCGAAACTAACCCAGCGCCTGCCTGCCAATGTAATTTGTGGTTTTTACTTATGAACGTTCTAATCATAATAGCATGATTAAAATTCCCTTGAAAATCCATAAACCCTATGGCACCGCCATAAAAGGAACGACTTGTTTTTTCATATTGTTCAATAAGCTGCATGGCACGATGCTTAGGTGCGCCACTTAAGGTTCCTGCAGGGAAAGTGTCTGCCACCACTTGCATGGTTGAGGTTTCTTGATGTTTTTGCCCTGTTACTTTACTTACTAAATGAATAACATGAGAAAAGAACTGAACTTCTCTATAGGTGTCAACGGTAACATGACTTCCATGTCTACTTAAATCATTTCTAGCTAAATCAACCAACATAACGTGTTCGGCATTTTCTTTGTCATCAATTTTTAATTGTTTGGCTAATTCGGCATCTTGTAAATCATTTCCAGTGCGCTTAAAAGTTCCTGCAATAGGATGGATTTCTGCTTTTTGGTCGCTAACGATGAGTTGGGCTTCAGGTGAACTTCCAAAGATTTTAAAATTTCCGTAGTCAAAATAAAATAAATAAGGAGACGGATTGATGCTTCTTAAAGCTCGGTACACATTAAACTCATCACCTTTAAATTCTTGTGAAAAACTTTTTGATAACACCAATTGGAATACATCACCACGAGCGCAGTGTTTTTTTGCTAATTCCACATGATGTTTGTATTCTTCGTCGCTTAAATTAGAAGTAATATTTCCATTAGGAGCAAATTCATATGAAGCAAAATTTCTAGCTTTTATTAAGTGGTCTATGTCATCAATATTACTCTCACTTTCAAAACAATGGGCAAAAATATAAGCCTCGTTTTTATGATGATTTATGGCAATAATGTTTTGATAAACGGCATAATAAACATCAGGAATAGTTATGGAGTTTTCTTTTTTGGAGATATCTACATCTTCAAAATATCTAACAGCATCATAAGCTATATATCCAAAAATACCATTATTAATAAACTTAAAATCTGTATCAGAATTTACTTCAAAGCGTTGCGTGAATTGATGAATTTCTTGTGATACGTTGGTGCTCTCATCTATTTTAGTTGACAATGAACTTTTATCAGGAAAACGTTGTACAATTTCTTCATTCTCTACTTTAATCGACGCAATGGGGTTAAAACAGATATAAGAAAAGCTATTATCATTCGCATGATAATCGCTACTCTCAAGAAGAATGCTATTGGGATATTTATCTCTAATTTTCAAATAAATACTAACAGGAGTTATAGTGTCTGCTAGAATTTTTTTGTAATGGGTGTACAAGTTAAATGTTTTCATTTTTATTCATTAAAAAAAGGCTTGTCGTGAATGACAAGCCTTTTTGATATTTTTAATTTAAATATACTAAGTGACTACTTCACGAAATTTTGTTTCGAAAGCTCCACCACCATGTATTATTTAAAATTGAGTTCATATTTTTATTTGGTCAAATATAGAAAAGACAATATAATTATACAATACTTTATAGTTTTTTTATTTAAAAATTTGTTAAACCCTCTTTATATGAACAAGTAATAAGTAAATTTAAAAATGAAATTTATTTGGTTATTTGTTTTATTAGGTGTTTTTTCAAGTTGCAATCAAAATAAAAGCAATAACAATGTATCTATTAAAAAGGAGAATGTGGTTGAAAATACCATCATCAATACAGATAGTATTTATCTTGATATATATGATTTTAATGGTTTTAAAAACTTCTTAAACAAAAAAAATGACACAGTTTATGTTATAAATTTTTGGGCGACTTGGTGTGCGCCTTGCGTGAAAGAATTGCCTTATTTTGAATTATTAAACGAAAAATACAAGGATAAAAATGTTGAAGTAATTTTAGTGAGTTTAGACTTTCCGCATTTATATGAAACCAAGTTAAAACCTTTTATAAAGGAAAAAAAGATAGCGTCAAAAGTCATTGCGTTAGATGATGTTGATATGAATTCCTGGATACCACAAATAAGTAAAGCTTGGTCTGGTTCAATTCCAGCAACGATTATATATAAAAATAATATTAGTAAATTTTTTGAACGGTCGTTTACATTTGAAGAATTAGAAAAAGAAACATTAAAAGTTTTAAATTAAAAATGATGAGAACACTCATTTTAATTTCAGTAATGTTAATTACATTTATTACTGATTACACAAGTAATGTTGTTTTAAACGAAGGTTATAAAATTGGAGACGTTGTATCTGATTTTGAACTAAAGAATCTTGATGGAAATATGGTCTCATTATCAGATTATGATGAAGCTAAAGGTTTTATAATCACTTTTACTTGTAATACGTGTCCGTATGCAGTGGCCTATGAAGATAGAATTATAGCCCTTGATAAAAAGTACGCATCAAAAGGGTATCCGGTAATCGCGATAAATCCAAATAACCCTATGGCAAAACCAGGAGATAGTTATACTGCTATGCAAGTAAGGGCAAAAGAAAAAGGATTTAGTTTTCCTTATTTGCTGGATGAAGGTCAACATGTGTATCCTAAATTTGGTGCTACAAAAACACCTCATATGTTTGTGTTACAAAAAACAAAACAAGGAAATGTTGTTAAATATATAGGAGCTATTGATGATAACTACAAAGACGCCTCAGCAGTAAATACAAAATATGTAGAAAATGCTGTAGATGCTTTGTTAAAAGGTGAAGAGGTTATAGAAAAAGAAACAAGGGCCATTGGTTGCTCAATTAAAGTTTAGAGCTTTTGATGTTTATTACTTCAGTGTTTTTTGCATTGTAAATCATTTAGAAACATTATTTTTGCAATTCAAAATTTTTAAAATGGAAGATTTAACACAAGAAGAATGGGTAGAACAGCTTGAAAATGATACTAATGCTGTGATTTTAGATGTAAGAACTGATGCTGAAGTAGCGCAAGGGAAAATTCCTAATACCATTCATATAGATATTTATAGAGGCCAAGATTTTGTAACAGAAATAGAAAAGCTGGATAAGAGTAAAAATTACTATGTATATTGTAGATCAGGTAATCGAAGTGGTCAGGCTTGTAGACTTATGAATCAATTAGGATTTAATAATGCCTATAATCTTATGGGCGGGATATTGCAGTGGCAAGGTGAGATAGAATAAATTATAATATGAAACATATACTATTAATAACAACACTTATGTTCTCCTTAGCTTTTTCAAGTTGTAAGGGGCAATTAGATACTGAAATTGATAATATTTCTGTTGAAGAGATGCAAACACTATTAAAAAATGATGATATTCAGTTAGTAGATGTTAGAACTCCTGAAGAATTTACTGAAGGGTTTATTGGCTATGCTCAAAATATAGATTATGCTTCTCCTACTTTCGATGAAGACATTAAGAGTCTCGATAAAGAAAAACCGGTTATCTTATATTGTCATTCGGGAAGAAGAAGCGCTATATCCACAAGAAAACTTTTAGAAGCAGGATTTGTCAAGGTCTACAATTTAGAAGGAGGTATTTTAGAATGGAAGAAAGAAGGGTTAGAAATTAATAAATAATAAAAAAGCCTCGCAATTTTGAGTGGCTTTTTTATTATTTAAGGTCAACTTTTTTAAAACACACATTTTCAAAAATTTAACGAATAAATTGTTATATTTGATTAAGTCGAAATAATGATCCTCTATCTTAAATGGATAAGTTTGCTTGCTCATTTATTATTTACCAAAAATCCCTAATTTAATTTTTTAGCTTAAACCATATAATAGTTATGTGGTCAATTAACCAACCAAACAATTTTAATTATGATTAAAAAACCAATTTTATTAGTGTGTATCGTTGCCATGATATTTGGTAATATGTATACAATCAATGCACAAGATGATTCCAAAGATTATAAAATGTGGGAAGATATTATGTTAACTCCCGACAATACAAAACTTAAAGTTTTGCAAGAAAATATGAGGAAGCATAATGCAACCTATCATAAAGAAGGGCCAAATAAGGCAACCGTTTATAATATTGCTTCAGGGCCAAATGCTGGTAACATTATTTGGGAAATGGGGCCAATGATGTATAAGCATAATGATATACGTCCAGGAGAAGGTGCCCACGATGCTGATTGGAGAGATAATGTGATGCCTTATATAAAAAAAATTCAAACTATTGAGTATTGGAGAGCTGATAATAAGCTCAACCATACAGATATGATTGAAAAGATGTCGCAATTTCCTATATCTTTTGTAAGATATTTTGAAGTAGTTGATGGGCCAGCACCAGGTGTTGAGACCTTCTTTGAAAGAATTAGCAAGACTGTAAAAGCTTTAGATGGTGTAAATCCTTGGGGAGTATATTATAATGAGTTCAGACAAGGGAACTTGGGGCGTCATATCGCCACTTTTTCGTTTAGCCCAAATTGGGCCGATTTCGATAAAGATAGAAACTGGGCTGAAACCTTTAAAAAGGTTAACGGTGAAAATGCCTGGCAAAATCAACAAGATTTATATCGAGCAAATTTTAAAAATACGTGGGATGAAATATGGGTGTATAACGCCAAAATGAGTGGAGATTAAATGGTTTTAATAGAGGTCAATTGTTTTTAGCTTAATCTAAAAAACCTTCATTATTAAGAAATAATGAAGGTTTTTTGTTGGGATACTTAATTTTAACTACTTTTTGAGTTCTTCAACTATTAATTTTTATACTATGTGTCAATTTCTTTACTTTTGATTTAAAGTTTAATTATTCTTAAAAATTGTACTCTTTTTTGAGGAGAATTAAATTTTCAATTGATTTTTTGTTAATTAATTAAATTCGTCCCTCATGGAAAATGGTTACATCATTTTAGGTATTGTTGCCTTATTATTTTTAAGTATGTATGGGTATGCCTATGCAACAGTTGCTTTAGATAAGATTCGAGAAAAGAAAATTCAAAAGCTAGAGATTAAAAAGGAAGAATTGAGACGTGAAAGAATGGCAATGAATCAAAAAGCTCGAGAAGAGAAAATGAATCAGCTTAATAAACGTAGTGAAGAGATTAAGCGTGAGTTAGAAAAACTTGAGCAAAAGAAAGAGCAGCAAGATGTAAAAAAGTTAAAAATAAGCTAATACAGTTCTTTTTTAATTAGCTATCTACAAGTATTATGTTATAAATATTGTTGATTTTTAATAGGTTATGTTAGATTGAAGTTATTTATAACTAACTTTAAAAAAATAACAAACTAAAAATCAATATTATGAAACAAACCATTTCCATTTTATTTTTTGCACTTATTTTTATTGCTTGTCAAGAAAAAGTTGACAATTCCGCACAGGAAGCATTTGAAAAAAATTCCAAAACTGTATTGGCTAATATTGAACAATGGCAAAGTGAAAATATAGATTATTCCATGTATTCTGAAGACTTTGTAATGCGCGATACTGGTGTTAACGGAAAGGATTCTTTAAGTTTAGATGATATTAAGAAAAATGATATCGACTTATGGAAGAATTACGATTTTAAAATGCTAACTAATCCAATCGTATTATTACCTGGAGTAAATCCAGAAACGAAACAGCCTGATGGTTCGGTTAGATATTATGCAGATTGGGAAGTAACTATTCCAGCTACTGATTCAACAGAAGCTAAATCTGGTATTTTAAAAATGTATGAATCATTTGATTTTGATGAAAATGGTAAAATCTTATATCAACAAGGTTATGGAGATTTTGGAGGTCTTATGATGAAATTGTATGATGATGATGATGGTGAAGATGATGACTCTATTGAAGATTAACTAACAAATTAATATATTAAATAAAACCCCATATAAGGCCAAAGGCTTATATGGGGTTTTTTGATAGTAGATTTTACAATGTTTTTTGGTCTGATAAATTAAATGCTATGTTTAGATTTGAATGCCGATTTATATTAACTATTGACTCATTTTATTAGAATTATATAGAAAAAATTACAGGGCGTTTATCGGCCGCAAGTTATAGTAATTTCTTAAAGATTAGAAACGATAATCATAGATTAATGACGCGGTTTTCTTTAGAAGCCAATCATATAAATAATTCTAGAATTTCTGTAGAAACTTATTTGAATTACAGACAAAATTTGTATCCAAAGGGCGCATCCAGTACATCAAAAAAGAGTGATTTGAATGTGTTTAACTTAGCTTTAAAGTATGATGTAGATTCAATATTTTCTATTACAGCAGGTAGAAAAATTAATTATAAAATATCATCTTTAGGGGCTATTGATGGTTTACAGGTAGAAAAGTTTTTTGGAAATAGTTATGTTGTGCTATTGCTGGTTTTAGGCCAGATATTTATAATTATGGGTTAAATACGAATCTACTTCAGTATGGTGGTTTTGCCTAACAAAAAAACATGAATGAGATTGATAGGTGATTTACCTATTTTCAGCATTCAAGTACTATTTTTAAAAAGCTGAATCCTTTTTCAAGTTTAGAAATTGATTTATATAATAAGTTTTATGACTCTATAAAAGACAACATAAGCGTTACTAATTTATACGTATCTGGTCGCTATCGTTTTAACAGAGCACTAAATGTGGCTTTATCTTATGATTCAATGAAACCAATTATAGAGTAAACACTCAAATTATTAAACGCTTTTTTAGAAGCAAAAAAAAGGAATGAATTATGAATGTTAAAATTTTAGTAATGGTCATAGTTACATTTGTTTTTGTCGCCTGTAAGAACGAATATAAAGTGATTCCTATAACATCTAACAATGCCAATCCAGATGCTTCAGATGTTTCATCTAATCATAATGAAAATCTAATTAACCCTGTGTCTAATGAATTTCATACAGTGGTTGTAAACGAAGTACTACCTACATCTAAATATGTATACCTAAATGTAAATGAGGGAGAAGAAAAATATTGGATAGCTACTAGCAGCATGGAAGTAAAGGTAGGCGGAACCTATTACTATAAAGGAGGTCTTTTAAAAACTAATTTTGAAAGTAAAGAGTAAAATAGAGTTTTTGATAAGGTTTATTTAATTGGAAGTTTAGTTTCGGCAGATCATACTCATAACGAAAAATTTGATAAAGTAGGTGAATTTGCTAATACAAAACAAGGTGATACCGAAAAAGGTGATATAGCAATGCGCACTGAAAAGGTAATCCAACAAAAAGGATCTATAAAAATAGCCGAGTTAGTTGAAAATCCTAAAAAGTATGAAGGAAAAACAGTTTAGTTAGATGGTATTTGCACAAAGATTAATGCTGGAATTATGGATAGAAACTGGATTTATATTAAAGATGGTAGCAAGGATGATTTTGATTTAGTAATTACTTCAGATGCTTATGTGCCAGAAGGGACAACATTTACCATTAAAGCCATTGTTGTTTTAAATAAAGATTTTGGTGCAGGATATATATATGATTTGATTTTAGAGCAAGGCGTACTTGTGAAATAATAATTGAATAGTAGCAAACATAAAACATGACTTTTGTCATGTAATTTGTAAAGATATTTTTGTAAATTATTTGATAATTCAAACGTCTTTAAACTAATTAAAATGGATAGTGTTTTTCTCAATAAATTAGATACTCTAAAGAAATTCGAGGGGTCTAAAACTAAATACAATACTCCTTATTCAATGTATTCAAATCAGTATTTAAATGCTGATGACGAACAAAAAAAGTGGATGGACAAAAACTCAGATTATATTTTAAATAAAATAAAAACTTTAGAAAGTAAATATTAATCTAATATAGGCGGTACTCCAGCTTTTAATAGTTTGTCTTCCATTTGTGGAATATCAGTTTTAATGAATTTCTCCAGTTTTGGTTTAACTCTATTAAACAGTTCTATAGCTATGTCTAGATTTTCCATATGCATTATTGTTGGTCCATAAGTAGTACTAAATCCTCTTTGAGCAACTGATAATCTTGAAGAAATTGAGGGTATGTCTTTTTCTCCAATTTCCTTTTTTGAGGCATTACCATTAAGTATGTTATTTAAAGAATGCATTTGTTTTTTTATGACGCTAATTTCTTTTTCTAAATTACCTGGTTCGCCATGAATATATACCGTTGCCTTTTCAAAGGCAGCTAATTTTTTTGATGCATCATTGAAGTCTTTCAAAGTTGATTCCAATTTAAATTTAAATGCTTTTAGATCTTCAATATAAGTATCCATGTCTTTACTGAGTGGATTTTTTAGAACGTTCTCTCGAATTCTGTCCACTTCAAAAGGTTGAGTTTCTGATAATGGTATAATTTCACCATTTATTTTTGAAAACATAGAAACTGTATAAGTACCTTCTTCTGCAAAAGGATTAGAATAATATGATGACGGATTATCGCTAATTCTATCCATATTTAAAGATGTTGTTATGGGTATTTTTAAGTTCCATGACACCCGGTTGAATCCCTTTTTATAGGGTCCGTTTATTCGTGTTATAAAATGTCCATTGTTATCTTTTATTACTAGTATAATAGAGGCACCATCTTCATTTTTTTCTTCATCTAAATTATCCCAACCAGGAAAAGGAATATTTTTATCTTCTTTTTTTAAAGTCTTTTCGCTTTTCTTACGTTTAGATTTTAAGCTTTCAAAATTATCTGGAAGGTAGTACGTGAACGTGGCTCCATAATCTGGATTTTCAGCAGTAAAATAAGAGGCGCCTTGGCTAGATGTTCCTCCGCTAACGGGTTTGTATTGTAGTGCTTTTCTTGGTTTAAATAAAGATGGTTTAGAAAATGCTGCGGCATCCATACTACGCAAGACACTGTAATCATCTAAAATATAAAAGCCACGGCCAAAAGAAGCAACAACCAAATCGTTTTCACGTTTTTGAATGGCTAAATCTCTAAATGAAATAGTTGGTAGACCTTCTGAAAACTTCATCCATTTTTCACCTTGGTTAAAAGAAATATAGATGCCATACTCTGTTGCTAAAAACAATAAATTTGGATTGACATGATCTTGAACAATACGCCATACCATGCTGTTTTCTGGAATTCCATTAGTAATTGATTGCCATGTTTTACCACCATTGGTGCTTTTTAATAAATACGGTTTATAGTCCCCAAATTTATGATTATCAAGCGCAACATAAACAGTGTTTATATTGTGTAAATCGGCTTTAATATCATTTACAAATGCTGAGGAGGGAACTCCAGGTAAGTTTCCAACTAATATTTTAGTCCATGATTCGCCACCGTTTTTAGTAAATTGAATAATACCATCATCCGTTCCGGCATATAGCATATTTTCATCTAAAGGTGATTCTGAAAGTGAAGTAATGGTATTGTAAGTAGACATGGCATAAACGTCCCAAGCAGCATCCCAACTTTTTTGTTTACCCATAATAGGCAATGTAATGCGTTCTTGATTCTTGGTTAAATCTTTTGAAATTGGTATCCAATTATCCCCACGGTTATCAGACCTCCAAACACGTTGCGTTCCAAAATAAATCCGTTTTGGATCATGATTACTAACTATAATAGGTGAGTCCCAGTTGTTACGTTCATATGGTTCGTCGATGCCTTCTTGTGGTTTTATAAAAACAGCTTCGCCTGTCGTTCTATCTACACGGTTTAAGTATCCTTGTTGAGATTGTGCGTAAACAATATTAGGGTTTCCCGGTTCTGTAGCTGGTTGATGGCCGTCACCACCTAAAAGCACAAACCAATCGGCATTAGATATACCATTGGTTCTAAAAGTTCGCGATGGGCCACCCTGAGAGTTATTATCTTGTGTACCCCCATAAATATTGTAAAAAGGATAAGAATCATCTACAGCCAACTTATAAAATTGTGTAATAGGTAGGTTGTTTACAAATTTCCAAGTTTTAGTATTATCGAAAGATTCATAAATACCGCCATCGGTTCCTACTAATAAATAGTTAGGGTCGGTTGTTCTAAATGTTAAGGAATGATTATCAGAATGTTTATTGTTTTCATTCATGGTATAAAACGTTTTTCCACCATTTTCTGAAATTTGTACTCTAACATCCATTAAATATATTTTATCAAAAACATGAGGAGAAGCAACCAATTCTTGGTAATAATGAGGCCCTGTGCCTCCCGAAACCGTATTCGACATTTTTGTCCAACTAGCGCCTTTATTATCAGAGCGGTAAACAGCTCCTTTTTTTCGGTCTAATTCGATAGCGGCGTACAAAACATCTGGATTCATAGGCGATATTGCCAAACCTATTTTACCCATTTCTCCTCCAGGTAAGCCATTTTTTAGTTTGCTCCAAGTCTCACCACTGTCTGTACTTTTATATAAAGCCGTGCCTTCGCCGCCACCTACATAAGCTGCTACAGTTCTATGTCGTTGCCATGTTGCTGCATAAAGCGTTTTCTCATCTCTTGGATCGATAACAATATCAGTGACGCCAGTCCATTCATTACTACTTAAAACAAGTTTCCAAGTATCACCGCCATCCGTAGTTTTGTATAAGCCGCGTTCGCCACCCGAACTCCAAAGAGGACCTTGAGAAGCCACCCAAATTTCATTAGAGTTTTTCGGATTTACTATAATTTTCGAAATATGTTCCGAGGTTTTTAATCCTTTGTATGCCCAATTTTTACCACCATCATGGCTTAAAAAAATACCATGACCAATGCCTACATGTCTTCCGCCCACATTTTCTCCAGTTCCCAACCAAATTGTATTTGAATTGCTTGGGTCTAGAGTTATGCATCCCGTTGAGTAAAACTTTTGACTATCTGTTAAGGGTATCCATGTTGTGCCAGCATTTTCAGTTTTCCAAACACCTCCAGAGCCCACTGCGACATACCAGATATTTTGGTTGTTAGGATCTATGACCATGTCGGCAATTCTACCCGACATAAAAGCAGGTCCAATACTCCTAAATTTTAAACCAGAAAGCGTAGAGTCTGTTTTTTTTTCTTGCTTTTCTTGAGCGAAAATTATATGTGTAAAAAGGAATAAAATAATTAAAGAAATGAATGGTTTTATGTTAAGCATGTTTTTATGTTTTCATTTTGAATATCAGGAATAAAAATAAATATTTTTCTATGAAAAATATGTTTTTATCAGCTAAAATATATTTAATTTAGGTTTGTTATGTTAGGTAAAGGAAGCAAAAGAAAATCTTGCAATAATTATTTTAGAACTTGCTCTATAAGTCTTATTATTTCTTTTATTCACTAATGACATTTGTTTAATTATATCTAGATTTTATAAAATAATATAAACAGCTTGAATGATTTATAATGAATAGAATACAATCTTTAGTAAAGTATTTAAATTTGAGTTTAATACTTTCTACAATCTTTATTATGGTTACTTCGTGTAAAACAAATGAAAAACAAGAAATGAATTATAAATATAAATTTCAAAATGCATCATTGTCCGTTGAAGAAAGAGTTCAGGATATAGTAAGTGAAATGACGCTTCAAGAAAAAGTATCTCAAATGCGTTATGATGCTCCAGGAATTGAAAGACTTGGACTTCCAAGATATAACTGGTGGAATGAGTGTTTGCATGGCGTAGCAAGAGCTGGTGAAGCTACTGTTTTCCCTCAGGGCATTGGCATGGGAGCTACTTGGAACCCTGCTCTAATTTTTGAAATGGGAACAGCGGTATCAGACGAAGCAAGAGCTAAACACCACAAATTTATAAAGGAAGATAAAAGAGGTATTTATCAAGGGTTAACTTTTTGGACACCTAATATCAACATCTTTAGAGACCCAAGATGGGGAAGGGGACAAGAAACCTATGGAGAAGACCCTTATTTAACAAGTAGAATTGGCGTTAATTATATTAAAGGCTTACAAGGCGATGACCCTAAATATTTAAAATTAGTAGCCACAGCAAAACACTTTGCCGTTCATAGTGGTCCAGAAAAATCGAGACATGAAGATAATTACCAGACGTCTACTAAAGATTTATATGAAACGTATTTACCAGCTTTTGAGGCTGCCGTAAAAGAGGCCAATGTGCACTCAGTAATGTGCGCATACAATCGTTTTAGGGATGAAGCTTGTTGTGGAAGTAATTTATTATTAAATAGAATTCTTCGAGATGATTGGGGATTTGGTGGGTATGTAGTATCCGATTGTTGGGCTATCAATGATTTCTGGGAACCTAATAGACATGGCCTTACAGAAACACCAGCCGAAGCAGGAGCTTTAGCAGTGTCGAGAGGAACAGATTTAAATTGTGGGAGTGTTTTCGACCCTAATTTGAATGAAGCTGTTCTCAAAAAAATGATTGATGAAGAAAAAATTGATTTGGCATTAACAAGATTGATGACTGCGCGTTTTAAACTGGGCATGTTCGACCCTGAAGAGGATGTGAAATGGTCAAAAATTCCATATGAAGTTGTTGCTAGTCAAAAACATTATGACCTTTCTGAAAAAATCGCAAGAGAATCTATGGTAATGCTGAAAAATGAAAACAATACACTGCCTTTAAGTAAAGATATAAAGTCTATTGCTGTTATCGGGCCTAACGCCAATTCTAAACAATCACTTTTAGCTAACTATCATGGTACACCCAATCATTATAACACACCTTTAAAAGCAATTACAGATAAACTGCCTAATGCTAAAGTTAATTATGCTTTAGGTAGTGATATAGCCATTGGTTGGCCCATTTTAAATACTATTCCAACCTCAGTACTAAAAAATGGTGATACTAAGGGTTTAAAGGGAGCGTATTATAATAATAGATATTGGGAAGGGACACCTGTATTTATAAGAAACGATAGTGTCGTAGATTTTATTTGGATGCCAGAGAAACCTATCCAAAACTTAAAAACAGATGTGTTTTCTATAAAATGGACCGGTCAACTAGTACCTAATCAAGATGGAAAATATCGAATAGGTTTTAGGGCTAGCAGTGCTGGTAAATTATATTTTGATGATGATTTGAAGTTCGAATTTAGTGATGATCACGAACCAAAATCGAAATACTTTGATATTGATTTAAAAGCTGGAGAATCTCATGATGTTAGAATTGAATACTACAACTATCACTCAGATCCCCAAGCGCAATTTGTGTGGGCCAAAATGGATCAAGATTTATTGACACCAGCTATTGAAGCAGCAAAAAAATCTGAAGTTGTGGTGCTTTGCTTGGGCCTATCTCCAGATATAGAAGGTGAAGAAATGCCTGTGCTGTTGGAAGGTTTTGATAAAGGAGATCGATCAGATATTACGCTTCCAAAAACGCAAATGGAATTAATGAAAATAATCCATGCTTTAGGGAAGCCTACGATTATCGTTTTAATGAATGGTAGTGCGCTAGCAGTTAACTGGGCTGCCGATAATATTCCAGCCATTTTAGAAGCTTGGTATCCTGGAGAATTTGGAGGAAATGCCATTGCAGATGTTTTGTTTGGAGATTATAATCCAGCAGGAAGGCTTCCAGTAACCTTTTATAAATCGGTTAATGATTTGCCAGATTTTAAAAATTACAATATGGCAAATAGAACCTATAAATATTTTAAAGGAAATCCTCTTTTTCCATTTGGTCATGGATTAAGCTATACAAATTTCACTTATAGTAATTTGAATATTTCCAATGAGGTTATTGTAAATAATGATATTATAATTGGTGTTGATGTTACAAATACGGGTGCAATTTCTGGAGACGAAGTTGTTCAGTTATATGTGTCACATGAAGAAAAGGATCATGTAGCCGTAAGAACTTTAGTGGGTTTTGAAAGGATTCATTTAAAAAAAGGTGAGACAAAAAAATTAACCTACAGCATTAGTCCAAAACAATATGCCTTAATAGATAGTAAAGGTAAATCTTTGATAGAACCAGGATATTTAACAGTAAGTGTTGGCGGAAAACAACCAGGTTTTAAAGGTGTTGCAAATACTAGTTCTACGAGTGTCTTGATAAAAAAAATAGCCATAATTAATAGATAGTATGGTTAATTAACTGTCCTTAGGATTTTATTTATGCAATAATGTTGTAATAAAATTTTATTGGAATAAAAAAGGCTCTAAATCAACATCAATCCGTCAAGACGATATTAAAAAAGAGCCTTTATAAATTATAGAAAATGAGTGTTTCTTGAAGAAGCTATTAACAATCTCTTTGTGTTTCACTCTTTTAATTCTTGATACAAACGTAATAAAAGTTTTTTGAATAATCGTCAAAACACTTATTTATTCGATGAAATACATTAAATATGTTGTCTTTTATAAAGAAATACTATAAATTTTTATGTGAACCATCACAAAATGCGGGTTGAGACGTTTGTTTACAATTGCATAAATAGGCTGTTTTTGATTCTTCTGCTACAAAAACTTTCGGAGCAAAAGCAGAGCCTTTATGAGACCCGTCGCAAAACGGTTGATTCTCAGATTCTCCACACGAGCACCACGCATAGGTTTTTCCAGCTTCTAATTGAACGGGTAGAGGTGTTTTTCCAGCAATAGTTGGTTTTTTCATATTATTTGTTTTTGATGTAAAGATAAATTTAATTATTAGTTAACTGTTTTCAATAAAAATAAAATATATTTTTTTGAATCGTACTAATTTTCAACAGAAATACCCAATGATGTTTTCGCGATTGGTCTTACATATAGACAAGGTTTTAGAGAATAAAAAAGGAGAACAATGCTGAAATAAATTGAAATTGTCCTGTCTAGTGAAGTCGTAGGGGCAAAGGTTGAACTTTTTTGATGAGTATTTATTATTAAAACATCTTTTTATAATTTCATTTTCTTTCAAAAGGTTATCTATTTGCATTCAGTCAAGGTCACAATTATAACCCTAACGCATGATATTACTATGTTAGGATACCGAATTTAATAATATAGTATCTAGATTAAAGGGTTTCCATTGTCGGAAGACTTTACTTATTGATGAAATCTCATTATTTTATCGAAAAAAAACTAAGTTCCAAAAAAATGTTTATTATCGTTGAGCCTTTCAAATGTTAATTTGTTATTTTCTCCAATCTTTCAACTAATTTACCTACAGTTAAACCTTGTACGATAATTGAAAAAACAACTACTATATAAGTAACTACTAAAAAAAGTTCTCTGTGCATTTCTTGGGTTAAACCTAATGCCAATGCTATAGAAATTCCACCACGCAAACCTCCCCAGGTCATAATAAGATTAGTATAGGGGACAAAATCGAGCTTCTTTTTAAAGAAATTAATAGGCATCATTAAAGAAGCATAGCGGCATATCAAAATAACAGGGATGGCTAATACCCCGGCAATAATATAATTCCCTTCAAATACCAGTACTAGCATTTCCATACCAATAAGTACAAAAAGGATGGTATTGAGTAAAATATCTATAAGTTCCCAAAATTTATCTACATAGGTTTCTGTAGTGTTTGACATGGCATTACCGCGCACCGTGTCGTTGCCTACAAAAAGTCCAGCAGATACCATCGCTAATGGTGCAGAGAGATGTAATTTTTGTGCAATGGCAGTCCCTACCATAACGGTTGCAAGAGTAATAATAACTTCAATATCATAATCATCAATGGATTTTAACAACCTATAGGTTACCCACCCTAAAAATAAACCAAGAGCTATACCACCAATAACCTCTTGACCAAACAGTTCAAGAACATCACTTACTTCTATATTTTGGTTACCAAAAGAGGCAATCTGGAAAAGCGTAAGAAAAACCACGACACCTATGCCATCATTAAAAAGTGATTCACCTACAATTTTTGTTTCAAGTTTTTTAGGAACCCCCGCTTTTTTAAGAATGCCAAGTACGGCTATGGGATCTGTGGGCGAAATTAAAGCACCAAATAACAAACAATAAATATAGTTAATATCAAGTCCTAACCATTTAAGAATAAAGAACATAGTAGTTCCAACTAAAAAAGTGGAGACCAAAACGCCTAATGTGGAAAATACTAAAACGGGCCATCTCTGTATCTTTAACTGCTCAAAATTGGTGTGTAAAGCACCTGCAAACAGAAGAAAGCTAAGCATGATATCTAAGAGTACGCTTTTAAAATTAATCTGACTGATTATAAACTTTTCAGCATCCAGGAGCCTCGTATCAAAATAACTCAATGCAAATATAGCTAAAGTGAACAGGATGGTGATTACCATCAATCCGATACTATTAGGAAATTTTAGAAACCGCACATTGATATATCCGAAAAAAGCTGATAAAGCAATAAGAATGGTAATGATAAAAAAGTAATCCATGAACCAAGTTATTTTTTTTAAAAATAATCATTTCAAAATACATTCATTCAAATAAATGAGTTTTAAAAATACAAAAAACCCTCTAAATTTCTTTAAAGGGTTTCAGGTTCTATTGTGTAACTAAAAGTAAAAAATTCAAACTTTTTCAACAGGGATTTACAAAGTTTATCTTGTAAAAAGAGATAAATAAAATTCAAAGTTTATATTTTAAATTGAAAAAGTAAAGTAAGAAAAAAAACACTTTAAGAAAAAAATATTTTCATTTTAGATAGTCAAATAATTTATTCATGATGGAATCGATTTTGTCTTGGAGTTTCTTAACTTTTTCAGGATAAGTATTAGCTAATTTTTGTTAGCAATGTCCTCCTCTAAATTGAAAGTTTGGGGTTCCTCTTCCAAGCCGGATTCAAGTTCCTTTTATTAATAATGTATAAACATTAAAAAATTATGGTGTTATGAAACATTTATAGCGTCTGAAAAAAATGATGAATCTAACACATAATTTGGAGTTAGTAGAAAAGTCCTTTTGTACGTTTCAAACTAAAATTCACGAAACATCAACGCGATCTATTATTAATCAGCATATATTATAAAAGCTTTTTTATATTGGATTATTTTTTATATTTTCATATAATTTCAAGGTCATAAAGAAAAGCCTTGAACTTCCTTATAATCTTATATTTTAGTTATTAATATTTCTTAGGAAAATAAAATTTACTTTTTAACCACCTTATTGTGCACCACTTGATCATCTGCTATGATCTCCAAAATATGAATGCCTTTAGCTAGACCGTTTACTTCAATTTGCCACTTGTCTTTTCCAGTGTCAGCCTGCTCTTCAAAAACTAATTTACCAAGCAGATCATAAAGCCTAAATTGAACATTTGAAAAACTTGCATTCGGTATTTCAACGTGAATAAAACCATCTGCAGGATTAGGGTATACGGAATACATTTGCTTCTCAAAAGTTGAAGTGCTCAATGGAGCGGTTACACTTATGCCAGTCATAGGTGTGCCTGAAGCTAATCTTTCTGCAAAACCGCCATCAACAGTAGTTAAAAAAACGGCGTATCGATAACCGCTTGAAATTGGTGTACTGGCGCTAGTTGCGATATTTACCAATAGC
>NZ_DBNGMQ010000010.1:0-15422 GCF_057126245.1 Yeosuana sp.
TAAGTTATGAAATTCTAAATACTGTTTGCCAATAATTTTTATGGTACTTATTGGGTCTGGAACACCGTTGCTTCCATTACTAGCCGTTAAAATAGGCAAATCACCTGCACCATAACTATCGTAAATAATTGGAGCCCCATTAGCCCCTGAATAAGCCACAATGATTTGACCAATAAACGTATCTCCTTTTTTAAATAGGATTTTATCGCCGGCAACAAGTGACAAACTATTTAATTTTGAAATAGTTTGAAACGGATTAGTTTCAGTGCCCGCATTAAAATCACTTCCAGCAGAACTACTAAAGTAATAGGTATTTTGCGCGTAAAATTCGCTCATACAAAACACCAACAAAATAATGGTAATTTTCTTAATCATGGATACTAAATTTAGTCAGTACAATTTAAAACATCGCCACTAAAATTTCGCCTCATGATAGGTCAATAAAAGGGTCAATAAAACCAAATGATTCAATTACAAGATATCCAATGTAAATAGTTTTGGAACTAATAATCTAAGAGATGAGCGTCGCGATGATAGAAAACCTAAAGAAGATTAATTCCTTTTGACTCAATAAATTAAACCCTCGTAATATTAATTGCAAGGTTTTTTGCTTTTACTTTTATTGTAATTCACATATTTTAAATAATCTAAATCAATTTCCAGAATTCACAAATAATACAATCCTGCAAAGGCGCCTATACCAATAAAAATACAACCTAGGAATGCAGATCCAAATACCGTTAAAATTGTAGAGGTAACGCCATCATATACTTTAATAGTTTTAATGTCATTTATAAAAATTACAAGATCCTTCGAGGAGTTTTTTGAAAATTTTATTCCATAATAATTATTATCCCTTTTTTCAATTTTTTTGAATTTGTGCACTTGTTTGTCGAATGTAACAAGTCTGACTCTGGTTTTTAATTCAACTATTTCATCTAAGGACTTGGTTGTTTTCTTATAGGTTACACAACTTTGAAAAAATATTAATATACTCAAGAATAAGGAAATTAATTTGATTTGAGTTTTTATTGTTTTCATGTTTAAAGAATTTAATTACCATTAAATACGTTTCTAAAAGGCATAATTAATTGATAGTTTAAATCTATAGTTTTTAACTTTTTGAAAGCCAGAATTATCAAATTCTAACATCCCAAGATTATAAACAGAAATAAAATTTATATGCCTTCTTACTTTATAATGCACCCCAAGTTTCAATCCAAAATCGTCGCCATCATAATAATTTTTTAGATTTTTAATTCCCTTAACATATTTAAAAGATTCAATAAATAAGCTTCCAAATTGTGGTGCTATTAAAACTTTTAAATTAGGGAAAATATGCCAGTCTTTTTTTAAAGTAATATTGCTATTACATTCAATATTAGCTAAAACATTAAAAGTACAATCACCCTCGTTTTGAGCATTTAGATTACATATTAATAATAAGATGATAATAGATGTTATTATGGTTTTCATAACTACGCTTTTAAATTCATTTACAGTTTTGATACACAAATATGCAAATACTCTATCTTAGCTTAGTCCCAGATAATTCATAAAAGAAGATATCGGACATCTTAATTTTTAATTGATTATTTAACCTGGAAAAAAAATGAAATTACCTTTTTGCAAACCAATCGACAGCTTCGTCAATGGCATTTTCAATAGGATAAAAAGTTAATCCTAACTGATTTTTTGACTTATTATTTGAATAGTACGTATTTAAACAAATTGTTTTCATGTTTTCTATAGAGAAATGTGTTTTAATACCAAAGTATCTAATGACACTTCCAGTGTAACCAAGCATTAAAAGAACAAACTTGGGTAGCTGTAAAATCACGAATTTACGTTTTGTTCGTTTTCTAATTAATTTGAAAAAGTTTTTAAATGTCATATTTTGATTAGTTAACAGATAAGCTTCTCCATTTATTCCTTTTTTCAGAACCTTGATTATGCCTTTTGAAACGTCCTTAACACTAACAAAATTTTTACCTCCCGGAGGGCATAAAACAATCTTGTTTTGTAATGCCATTTGTATAATTTTACCAGAACTGGGTTTACTATCATAGGCTCCAATAATGAACGTTGGGTTTACTACCACAATATCAATTTCAGTTTTCTTTGCAAGTACATAATCTTGCGCCTCTTTTTTGCTTTTTGAATAATGTGATTTATTAAAAGGATATTTAATGGGATTGGATTCGTTGCCCAAATTATTTAAAGTACCAAAACCAAAAACCGTTGCTGTACTAACATAAACAACCCTTTTAACATCATTTTTAATGGCTGTTTCAATAATGTTTTTAGTCCCTAACACATTAACTTCTTCGTATTCATTATATTCAATAAGTTTGGGGTTTGTAATTGCTGCAGTATGTATAACATATTCACAATTAATCATGGCGTTATCTAAATCATTTTTGCTCGATAAATTACCCTCAACTAAACATAAGTTTTCATGAAATCTACCAACAAAACTGTTTTTATTTCTTAAAAAGCCTGTTACATAAAAGCCTAGATTTAATAACTCTATAATAATATTAGTCCCTAACAACCCATTTGCTCCCGAGACAAAAATTCTTGATTCTTTATTCATTTTAAATTGATTAATTACATTACATTATTAGTAAGCCTATTTTTAATCCCTGCTGGTAAAATAGAATCTAAAAACATAAATAGCTTATTAATTTTACCTGGAATTATAACTTCTTTTCCTTTACGAAAATCATTTATAGTTATTCTTGCTGCCTCTTCGGGATCTAAAATTGACTGCCGGGAAATTCCGTTCAATCGCCTGTTTTGTAAGCATAATTTAGTCGTGGTATTCATACCACCCGGACATACGATTGATACATAAATACCATAATGCTTTAGTTCTTTTCTTAAGCTCTTAGAAAAGGATAATAAATAAGCTTTTGTGCCACCGTATACCTGCTTTTTGGGGAGATGAAAAAAACTTGCCATACTACTTACATTTAAAATTCCCGAAGGCGAATTCCGCTTAAAATCATCTAAAAACAGTTTCGTTAAAAGTGTAGGTGTTGCCACATTTACATTTATTTGAGTTAAAAAATAATCCTCACTCATATTTTCAAACAGGCCATTACTTAGCATACCTGCATTATTAATTAAATACTTTATGGACACACCTTGTTTTTTTAAGGCTTTATATAAGAATAAGCAATTCTCTTTTGAGCTTAAATCCAATTCAAAACACAACACCTTCATATTAAAATTAGATGTTAAGAAATGACTTAATTGCTTTAGTCCAGAATTAGGTAGTGCTACTAAAACTAAATTCATAGATTGCTTGGCGTACTCTAAAGCTAAGGCTTTACCAAAACCCTGACTTGCCCCTGTTATTAATGTGTATGGTTTCATAATGATAATTTTAAGTGCTTAATTGTTGTAACCAGCCCTATGTTTAAGGGTGTGATTTTATACCCTAAATCGCTCTCTGCTTTTTGTGAAGTCGCCATCCTATTTACAAATAAAGAGTCTAACACTTTTGAAGTAATTCCAGAAGGCATACCTGCTAATCTTTTAAGACCATTTATAAATGTAAAAGCCATTCTTAAAAAGTTATAATTAATTTCGATAATCTTAATTTTACTTTTTGTAATATTTTTAATAGAATTAAAGAGTGTTTCATAAGTAACATTTTCTCCTCCTACAATATATTTTCCAAGGGTTTTTTTATTTTTCATAGCAAGTAAATGCGCATTAATCACATCGTCAATAAAAACATAATTGGTGTTTATATTTAGTTTTGATGGTACCATTAAAAAATCATTCTGTGAAATTTTAGAGATAAGTGTATTTACACCACTTGAAAACGTTTTCAACCCTGGCCCATAAACTCGTGTTACATTTAAAATGGTACAGGCCATTCCTTTTTTTATGTATGAAAGCACCAATTCTTCTGACATGCTTTTAGTTAATTCATAATCATTAGAATAAGATTCCAATCGAGGTTGAGTTTCATTAATTAATACATTTTTAAAAGAGGGTCCATAAACCGCAAGGGTACTGGTATAAATCACTTTTTTTACATGATGAAATTCTGAGGCCTTTAAAATGTTTTCGGTACCCAGAACATTCGTATTATAAAAATTGTCTAGATTTTTACATTTCAAATTGGTGTAAGCTGCTGTATGAAAAACATAACTACAGCCTTTAATTCCTTTCTTTAAAGATTTATAATCACATATATTTCCTGTAATTGGTGAAATGTTTTTGTGATGTGGGATTTTTTCTGAGCTCAAATCTCTAACCAATGCAATAACTTCATAGTTTTCACTGGCTAATTTTAATGCTAATTGATGACCAACATAACCTGTTGCTCCTGTTACAAATACTTTCATAATATCGTTTTGTTTTTTAAGGTTAAGAAGTAAAAGACTGATATTTCATAAACTGATGATAAGGCCAGGTGTATTAAAAACACATACCAGATGTTGTTTGTATAATAGGCAAATAGGCATAAAACAACACCAAATGGAATGGCGCCTAAAATTTCTTTTTTTGAATCAAAAATATGGATGAGTACGTATAACATAGTACTGTAGAATATTGCTAAAGACAGACTCGAAACATCGAGAAACATAAATAATAGAACACCTCTAAAAAAGAATTCATAGCACAATAAAAACGTAAACCGTATTATAAAATATGACCAAGCATTCGAAAAAGAATAATGATCTATTCGAATTTTTTGAATCGCACACTCCTTTTGAAAACCTAAATAAGAAACGAAAGCAGATAGAAATAATACCGTTAAAAAAGGTATTAGCACATGCAATCTTAAAATTTCGATGGTATTAACAAGGTATTGCAATTCCGGTATTGAGATGTATGAAAGGATTCCGAAAAGGACAATACCAAGCAAGTGTTTTAAATTTAAAAGGCGTAATCCATTGGCAGATAATAATGCTGTTTGCAAATTATTGATTCCTAATTTTTTATAGACTAAACTCACTATAAAGTAGGTCATAAAACTAACCCCTATAAGTGTCCAAGTAATTATTAAATGATTCATGATACTGCGGGGATTATGGTCACATTAAATAGTTTACTCTTAGCTTCAATTTTAATACATTTTCCATTTTTATAATGAAAAATATTGTATTTCCCTTTCGAGAAATCTACCATATATTTACTATTACCAAGAGGTTTTACTTTAACTGTTTTCTTTAGATTATCGCAGAAAACAGATGTTAACCCAATAGGTTCTTTAAAATAAAGTTTTACAAGATTTTGTTTAATACAATTTAAATTTACCGCTTGGGTACTTTCGTTAGATTGAAGGTGATAGGCCCCCTTTTTCAGTACAATTTGATGATTCGCTTTAACTTTATTATTAAGTGTTCTAAATACAGAAGAATAAACCAGCGTCGTATTTTTATATATTGATTTTTCTTTACCAATAATATTAAATTCAAAAAGAAACGTTGCCTTAATATGGCTTTCGAGCGTAAAGATTATAGAATCGCCAATGGTATTTTTATTTAATGTAATGGTACCAATAACGTCATTATTCTTAACCACATTATAAGTGAGTGCTTTGTGTTCTTCTAAACTGGTAAACGCAAATAAAGATATTATTACAACTAAAAATAAAGCAGTCTTTAACCTGACTAGTTTTTTTAACTTCTTAATTGCACTAATTTTTGGGGTATTTAATTTCCAATTAAATCTTTTAATAAGGTAAAAAATGAGTGCTGGAATCATGACTAATAGTTTTAGATTATTTTAACTAATCATAAAATTATTAGAGATAAGCGATACTAATATCCGAAAAGGTCTAGAATGGAAAAATTAGGATGTCCAACGATAATTTCGGACTAAATTCACCTAAAATTGATCTCTATAAATTGTTGGTGTTTTCGAAGTGAATTTTTTAAAGGCAGAATAAAAGGTGGACTTTGAGTTAAATCCGCACTCTAAACCGATGGCAACAATAGTATAAGCGCTAAAATCATCATTCGACAAAAATTTCTTAGCCTGCTCTACGCGTAAAGCGTTTACAAAATCAGAGAAATTATAATTACTGTAGCTGTTTATTAATTTAGACAAATGGCTTTTACTGATTCCTAATTCGTCAGTAATAGTTTCCATACTAAGCAAGGGGTTTAAGTACAGTTTGTTTTTTATAATATGACTTCTAATAGCCTCAAATTCTTTTTGATGCTTTTCATGCAGTAGTTCTTCATTTGAGTCTGATACATTATTTTGAGACGAATTAGAGATTAACACCTTATCACTCGCAATAGTACTTCTTAAAAAAATACGATCTTGCACCACATTATATTTATAAAACCCCTGATAGCCTATCCAATATAAAAGTATAGATGTACCCAATCGCAACGGGTAATATGCCATGTCATTCCCATAAATATTTTCTATAATTATCGCTATAACCCAAAAAGAAATAATTATACAGCCTAGTTTTATAAACCACTTTATCCACTTTAAATCATCAAAGGCTAAAATATAGTTAAGCATCTCGTGCTTTCTAAAAACAAGAAGGCTCGCATTAATGAATAAGAAAATACAATAAAAAACATTACAAATTTCTTCAATAGCATTATATGCTTCAATAAGATAAGTTTCTTTATTGGGGACCTCATAATAAACATAA
Organism: Yeosuana sp.; assembly: GCF_057126245.1. Taxonomy (NCBI): domain Bacteria; kingdom Pseudomonadati; phylum Bacteroidota; class Flavobacteriia; order Flavobacteriales; family Flavobacteriaceae; genus Yeosuana; species Yeosuana sp. The sequence continues at coordinate 6,641 of NZ_DBNGMQ010000010.1, forward strand.
GAAATCAAGCAAAGGCGAATAATAATTTCTATAAATAAAAGTATTAAGGTTGGCTTAATAAAATCGTTAACCCGCTTTTCTACCTTTAAAAAATTGGAAGTAAACGCATAAAACATGGGAAAAATGAGAAGATACCAAGGTATTAACAGCTGTTTAATAAGAAATAAATTACAAGAAAACCCATTATCTATTAACCAAGCCTGTAAGTTATTGAGTGAAATAAATAAAACTGTTAGATTTAAAAATATAACAGTTTTATCGAATTTTTTTTTTACGAATATAGTAACCAGATTAAAACCAAAGCCTTGAATAACACCGGCAATTAGCAGAAAATTGATAACTTTGACTATCACAAGTAATTACGTTCGTTAGTTAAACAAAACAATAGATCAGTTCAAAATAATTTTAGGAAAACACGATGTCCTAGCGCAACTAATTTAAAAAAAAAGACCGAATTACTTGTAAGGAATCTCAATAAATAGCTTTTAATCAATAATTTAGAATAAAACCGTGTTTTTATTAACTAATAATACTTGATAAAGAATAAATAAATAACTAGCTAAACTATACTTGGTACATATTTAAATTAATTGAAGTAGAATTTTTGTGTCTTCTGTTGAGAAATATTTTTTTATAACTTTTCTTAACCACAATCAAGCTTATATAACTATCTAATAAATTAAAAAAGAACGAATTTGATATTAAGGCATCTTGTTTCATGGCTTCGTTATTATTGATTTACATGATAAAAATAATTGTAATATTTAATAAAACATTTACTAAATCGTCTTAAAAATTGATTTTTTTTTATTAAATTTCACAAAAGATACTAACACCTACTTGTAATTTCGCAAAAAATGCAAGAGCAGTTTATTAAGTATTTAAAGTCTAAATCTTCTGATAATAACTCCTTTGTTGAAGAAATAGCTGGTGTTTTAGATATTGGCTACGACGCCGCCTACAGAAGAATTAATTTAAAAACTAGTTTATCATTAGAAGAAAGTGTAAAATTAGCAAAACACTACAAAATTTCTTTAAACAAGCTGTTTGAAGTTGGAAGCCAAACCACGATACTGGCCGATTTATCGCCTCCAATACACAATAAAGAAGGTTTAGAAATGTGGTTAAAACAGTCCTATAACAGCGTTTATCCTTTAACAAAACTTAAAAGTGCGTCCATCATTTATTCAGCAAAAGACATCCCTTTATTCCATACGCTTAAAGATTCCTTTTTATCGCGCTATAAAATATATGTATGGTTAAAGGATGTAGACCCAGAAATGACAAGGAATAAAGTTACGTTTGATCAATTCATTAAGATTATTCCGGAATCTTTACTTGACAATGCTTTTAAATTAGGTGAAGTCTATAAGGATATCAATATTACTGAAATTTGGAATAATACAACTATTAATGGGACGCTCCAACAGGTATTATATTACTTTGATGCTGGTGCGCTCTCAAAAGAATTAGCCTTACTTATTTGTACGGATATTGAAGATGTAATACGTCTTGTTGAAAAGCAAGCCATTCAACAATCTTTAGTTGGTACTAAAAATAGAGCTATTTATAATTTATATATAAATGATATTCATACTATGAGTAATACGATTATGGTTAAAACACCATTCCAAAAAGTCTTTTTTACCCCATTTACGGTGCTTAGCTACTTTAAAATAGAACATCAAGCGACGTGCGAACTCATGTTTGAGTTTTTTGAAAAACAAATGAGCATCTCTAAATTACTAGTGAATGCCGGCGAAAAGGATAGATCATTATTTTTTAATAGAATGCATCAAAAAATTAATAGACTGAAAGAACGAATTATTATAGATAATGATGCTTTTGACTTCGAGTAATCTATTCAATTAAAAATTTAATTGTGTTAAAAACTCTTTCTATTCCAAATTTTGATTTTTTATACCGACAAAGAAACGTATCACAACATTTTAAACAGATTACGTGACAATTAAATCTGTTATCAATTTATGTAACATGCTTCTTTTTTCGATAATGACTCATAATAAAAAGTATTCCAACAATGGTAAAAGGAACAGTGATAATGGAAATAATACTAAGGCTCATCCATACCGAATGATTCATTTTAAAATTATGTATAAATATGAGTGGGCTAAATCCTAAGCCTATTATCGTAAATATAATACCTCCAATAAGTTCTCTTTTCCATGCAAGCACTAATAAGAGCGTTAAAACAAACGATGGAATAAGGTGCATCATAAAGCCTACTATTTGTTGCCAAAGTGATAGATCTGGATTGAAGGCGTCTAAAGCAAATAGACTAATAAACAGAATAGCGATAATACATATAATCCGTGGTAGCCAGTGTAACGTTTTTGTTGATAGTTTCATAACGGTTATTTTTAAGACATTATACGCCGTATTTTGGGACTTTAATCTTAAAACATCCCAACCCATTTTAATATCTAAATACAAGAATTAAGTTCAAAAGATAACCCATCAATGTAATCATTTTATCATTAAAAAACCATGACAAAAGTCAGTCAAAACAGATTCTGTCGCACTATTAAACAACGTCTTCTGATAGTAAACAACTAAACGCATACGTTAAACCTTGTTAAAAAATTTGCTTTTCTTATTATTTTCATTATCTTGTTAGTTATGATATATGCAGACAAAGAAAAATATGCAGATTTTTTAAAGGACTCGGTATCCTATCTTGAACAAAGAGGGTATGAAAACATTAGAGCCGATACTGAAGGATATGAAACACCTAAATCTTTTAACAAAGTTGGCAGTGATGTTAGTATCACACCAGATATTGTTGCCGATAAAGAAGGCAGAAAACATTATTTTGAACTAAGCTTAAAATCCGAAAAACCAAGACTCCTAAAATCTAAATGGTTGTTTTTAAACACCTTAAGCGCTTTAAAATCTCATAAATTCAGATTGATAACAACAAAAGGGCATTACAAATTCACCAACGAAATGCTTAATGATATCAATCTAAATGACAAAACTTTAATTAAAATTTGATTTTTTTTGTAACAAAAACAATCTTTATTACGTATAACCACATAGTAAAGAAAAATCACTTAAAAAATTAGAGGAGAACTTTAGATGAGACAACTTAAAATTACGAAGCAGGTAACCAATAGAGAGACGGCTTCGTTAGATAAATATCTTCAAGAAATTGGAAAAGTTGACTTAATTACCGCAGACGAAGAAGTAGAATTAGCACAACGTATTAAAGCAGGCGATCAAATTGCTTTAGAAAAGTTGACAAAAGCCAATTTGCGTTTCGTGGTATCGGTAGCTAAGCAATACCAAAACCAAGGTTTAACCTTACCTGATTTAATTAATGAGGGTAATCTAGGCTTAATTAAAGCGGCTCAACGTTTTGATGAAACCCGTGGTTTTAAATTCATTTCGTACGCTGTTTGGTGGATTCGTCAATCGATTCTTCAAGCATTGGCTGAACAATCGCGTATTGTGCGTTTGCCTTTAAACAAAATTGGTTCTATTAATAAAATTAATAAAACATTTGCGTTTTTAGAACAATCACATGAGCGTCCGCCAAGTGCTGAAGAAATAGCGAAAGAGTTAGACATGACTATTAACGATGTTAAAGAGTCTATGAAAAACTCTGGAAGACACGTAAGTATGGATGCCCCTTTAGTTGAAGGTGAAGACTCTAACTTATACGATGTCCTTAATAGTGGTGAATCACCTAACCCGGATAGAGAATTATTACACGAATCGTTACGTACTGAAATTGAAAGAGCTTTAGAAACGCTTACACCGCGTGAAGCCGATGTGATTCGTTTATATTTCGGATTAGGAAATCAACACCCAATGACTTTGGAAGAGATTGGAGAAACGTTTGATTTAACCCGCGAACGTGTTCGCCAGATTAAAGAAAAAGCCATTAGACGATTAAAACATACGTCGAGAAGTAAAATTTTAAAAACATATTTAGGTTAAAATCAGTTAGACGCAATCGCCTATAAATTAGATATTTTTATTATTTCATATTTTATAGTAAATTGCAAAAAAATTGATACCACTTATTTAAGATATATTTAGTAAGTAATCATTAAAAATTACGACTAAATAAAAGTAACAAACAGTTCAACATAACTGTTCGTTTTTTGATTGATGAAAGAACCCTCGGCTGATTACCGAGGGTTTGTTTTTTTATACTATTTTTGCTTTTATAAAACGTAAACTAATGAACAATAAACTAATCGCTCCTTCAATCCTTGCTGCAGATTTCGCCAATTTACAACGCGATATAGAAATGGTTAACGACAGTGATGCCGATTGGTTCCATATAGATATTATGGATGGTGTTTTTGTGCCTAATATTTCATTTGGCATGCCTGTTTTAGCTGCGATAACCAAGCATGCGAAAAAAACAATCGATGTTCATTTAATGATTATAGATCCGGACCGATATATTAAAACATTTGCCGATTTAGGCAGTAACATATTAACGGTACATTACGAGGCCTGCAATCATTTACACAGAACACTTCAAGCTATCAATAATGAAGGTATGCAAGCCGGTGTTGCCTTAAATCCGCACACCAACGTGAATGTATTGGAAGATACCATAAACGATATTGATCTGGTGTGCCTTATGAGTGTGAATCCAGGTTTTGGAGGTCAAAGTTTTATTGAAAATACCTACAACAAAGTCATTCAGCTTAAAGAATTAATTGAGCGCAAAGGGGCTTCAACACGTATTGAAATTGATGGAGGTGTTACCAGTGCCAATGCAAAAGCGCTTGTTGACGCCGGAGCCGATGTTTTGGTTGCCGGAAGTTTTGTTTTTAAAAGCTCAGATCCCAAACAAACCATTAAGGACTTAAAAATTATTGCTAATTCATAAAATTAAGTTAAAACCCAATAAAGTATCACACCCTGCGTTAGTTATAGCGATAGCTATTTCATCAATTTATGGGGTTTATTGATTACCATTATAAAGGAATAGCTAAATAATATGTGATTAATTTAAGTTTAATTAGCTTTTTAATTACATTGCATAACTTCAATAGAAGTATTTATTAAAAATTAATTTCAGATCATACAACTTTAAGATTCATTATGATCATTTTAAAACAGTAAAAATTATGGGAAGACCTGCAACCAAACTAGCAGAATTGAAAGATGGATATTACATTGAAATCAGGAATAGAAATTCAAACAGTGGCGTAAAAATTCGTAGAGATAATAGTGATCAAATGTATCGTGCTGCTAAAGAGTACGAAAGAAGCAAAGACGTCATTATTTTAGGTAGATATAAAAACGGTAAAGTCGTTAAAAACGAATAATTTTTTTTGCTAATAGCCTGCAAAATTAAAATTAAGCATTTGTTTTACTTTTGCATAAACTTCCGGAAATTGAGATTTGAATTCTTGAGGCGTTTCAATAAAGCTTTCAATAATTACTGCTAAAAATTCAAATTGATTTGTAAACGCATAGGTTCTTATATAATGAGATCTTTTTAAATCCTCTCGTGTCGATTGGTTTTTAGAAAGCAACGCTGTTAACTCTTCAAACGAATCGCTAAAAATAGTTGAACTGATATCTCTTTCTTTTAGACTATTTATATGAATGGCATGTACAAATTCATGAATCCCAAGGTTAATATTATCGTTTGATAACTGATACCCTGCTTTAAAATCGGACCAGGAAAGCACAAGCGCCCTAAGTTTTGGATTAAATTCTCCTTTATGAAATTTTTGATTCATTCGAGAATAAAAGGCATCCGGATAAATAACAATTTTATTGATTAAACCAATATAATAATCTCTAAAACCGAAGGTGAGCATAACGGCAGTAGACGCTATTAATACTTTTATTTCATTGGTTATTACAAGATCTTTTCTTCCTATAAAATCTTTATCACTTAGAAAAGACGCCACCCGATGCTCAAAATATCGCTGATGCTTTTTCGAAAGTTTATTATAAAATTTAAACTGCTGTGTTAAAATGCGCTTTTGTTCCGTATTTAAGGTTCTTAAAAAAGGATATAAGTGAATAAAAAAAGGTTTCTTATTCTTTAAAACATATCCCATTTCAATAAGCTTTAAAGCAAATTGCAAAAACATATAGAGTAATATCGCAAAGAAAAAACCCAGGATTATTTTACTTCCTATGGTATAGGTCTCAATTACAACTAGTAATAGCATACACACGAAACGTTCTTATTTAAATTAAATTACCATTTTTTCACAAAAAGATGGTATTAAAGATGATAAAAAAAACGATGCTAATAAAGTAAAACAGTTTTTATTAAACTGTTGTCAATAAAATAGTCAATCTAAATGATATGTTTCCAAAAAAATAAACACAGGCTTTTAATTAATAAAAGGCGTTTACGTTGATAAATCCGTTTTTTCTAGTTATATTTTCATTTGAAATATAGGCTACTATTATTTATTTTTGAGCCTAACATGATCAAGATTTGTATTTAAAATCTGACTTACTTATATATAGAAATCATTCAATATTTTAAATTACGGCATTCCGTAAAAAACCTGTAATAGATTTTTTAAATTTGAACGTAAATACTTTATAACATCATAATTGCACTAATTATATAGTTTATGACCAACTGGTATGTTCTTTACACCAAACCAAATAGAGAGAAGAAAGTCTTATCAAAATTAAAACAACTAGACCTGAACGCCTATTGCCCTATGACAACCACCATTCGGCAATGGTCAGACCGTAAGAAGAAAATACAAGTGCCTTTAATTCCTAGAATTATTTTTATTCAGTGTTTAGAATCAGAAAGAGATCTTGTTTTTTCAATACCGGGAACGCAGTACTATTTGTTCTGGTTAGGCAAACCCGCTATTGTAAAAAACGCCGAAATTAAAAAAATGCAGGATTGGTTAGAAAGTGACGTTAGTGATGCCCATATACAAGAATTAAAAACCGGAGATACCTACATTATACAGAACAGTGGTTTTAACGGTCAAGAAGGCACCATTAATGAAGTTTCGAAAAATCGAATTCAGATCGTATTGAAAGAAATAGGCATGAAAATAACTATAACAAAATAAAATAATATTTTTAAATTATTTTCTTACATTTGCGCCGAATTACATGCGTGATTTATGATTAATGTCATATTTTTGCCGATGTAATAGCATTATGTTTGCAAACAAAAATACCCCTTTAATTGGGGCTATTAGCGGCGAAGCCGTCTCATAAAATACCCTATCACTAATTAATATCTAATAGCAATACACCTCCCTAAGTTTACAACACTCAAAAAGAATGTTTAACTATTAAACCTATTTTAAACTATGGAAATCATTAAAAAAGTATTACGTATTCTTATCATTACCTTTATTGCAGGTATCTCTCTGGCAATGGTTGGTTATGTGATGTTTCCGTAAACGAAGCCTGATTGCTCTCAAAATTAGCTATAGGTTCCCATCCATATAGATGGGTTTACAAATTAATAAAACCTTATTTTCTCAGGGAGCAATGGAATTCCCTATGTGCCATTTATGTTCGTTTAGAATATGTGAATGGCATTTTCTATAAAATTCATTACCAATCAATTAACCTTTAAAAGTATGTTATCATGACTAAAATCAAATTAATGTCTTTCGCTATAGTGGTCATCGTGAGTGTTTCTGTGTTGAAAGCACAAAACAATAGGATTCGAAACATATCCAACGCGAGTAACTCTAATACCCTTGTGAATAGCGAATCAGCTAAAGACATTGAAACGAAAACGGAAACACATTATTCAGGTAACTGGATTATAGGAGCCGGTATCAATATGGTTGAAAATACTGGAAATCAAATATTTGGTGATTTTTTCTCATTTAAAAATAAAAATTTAGGAACTCCATTTATGCTAAGTGCCGAGTATCTTGTCGATAGTCAATTTAGCTTGGGTGCCAACATTCTATTTAATAAATACCAGTCGGGTAAGGACGTTCAAGGCCTTATCATACAAGACGAGAGTGAGCCTAATTATTTCGCCATCGATTTCGCCGCTAAATTATTTTTACGAGAAATTCTACATAAGCATGTCTTTACACCCTATGTTACTGCCGGAGCCGGATACACAAATGTAAGCGGCTATCAGGCAGCAAGCAGTCCAGAAAACCTAGTTGACGTCCCGAAAACTCAGGACATCACCCTAAATGCAGGTATTGGCGCCTATTACTGGATCGATAGAAGCTGGGGGTTAAACTTCAATTATATAGGAAAATTTACGATGAAAGCAGGTGCCAATGACACTTATAAAACCAATCACCTGGTGTCGTCGTTTAGCGTTTTTTATCGCTTTGATACTTCATCTAACTAATGGTATTAAACCTAATAAAAGCGCTATTTAAGTGAGTCATTGAAAAAGAAACCTATAAATTTTAAGGATTTATAGAAAAGTGTAGTATTAGAAATTTAAAAGGCGCATATCGAGAAGCGTTATTTAAAAAATACATCATTTGCTTTTACGTGCTTTCTTAATTAACTTTTACACGAACCATTAATTTTTTATGATTAAAATTAAATCACACGTTTTTACAACACTTGTCGTCCTGTGCTTTTCTATGGTACAGGCACAAAATGATACGCTTGTTAAACCAGCCAACGTTCCTGATTATGATAAATTGATGGATACTAATTACAAGAATTCCAGAGCAGCCAAACAGGTTGAAACCAAAACAGAACCCGTAAAGAAAAAGAAAACGAATTTATCAGGCAATTGGGTTATAGGAGCCGGTATCAATAGTATTGAAGACAGTGGTGCACAAAGCCTTTCTAATCT
>NZ_DBNGMQ010000011.1:0-24540 GCF_057126245.1 Yeosuana sp.
AGAAATAGTACATATGATTAAGAAAGAACAGTTGATTTCAAATAGAAAATCAGTGTTTAAGTCATTCTTATCATTGGCTGCTTAATCACCTAATTTAAAAGATTATATTTTTTAATTTTAATAGATGCGACAGAACCATTGAATTTGATTGTATGTTTAATAAACTAACTAACAGAATGTTATTTTTAATAATAAAAATTTAGATATCAGATTTTAATTATTTTTTAGTTCTAATTTTCCTTTATCAGATTCAAGTCCACCAAAATCTTTATCAGTAATAGATCTGAGCTCTTCTAATGTCATATTATTTCCATATTCATCTTTCATATCGTAAAGTTCTTTTTTCATTTTTTTTATAATGGAAATATGTTTTTTAGAATGTATTAAATTGTTTAACTCTGATGGGTCATTTTTTAGATCATAAAACTCCCATAAGTCCATATCATAATAAAAGTGTATTAGTTTGTAGCGCTCATTTCTAATGCCATAATGAGGTTGTACATGGTGCCAAAATGGATACTCATAATAGTGATAGTACATAGATTGACGCCAATTCTTTGGTGTTTTGCCTTTAAGGTTTTGATAAAAACTTTTACCTTGTACCTCATTTGGAATTGGTATCCCTGCCATATCTAATAAAGTTGGTGCCATATCAATATTTGAAACAATATCCTTAACAACCGTTTTAGGTGAAATACTTTTGGGATAGCGAATTAAAAATGGCATATGGAGAGATTCTTCATACATAAATCGTTTATCAAACCAACCATGTTCACCAAGAAAAAAGCCCTGATCGGAAGTGTAAATAATAATGGTATTTTCTTCCAAGCCTTTTTCTTTTAAATAGTTTAACACACGCCCAATATTATCATCGACAGATTTAATAGTCGCCAAGTAGTCTTTTATGTATGTTTGATATTTCCACTTTCTGAGTGCTTCTCCAGATAGGGTGTCGTTTGGAGATACAATTTCGCCTGGGTTATTGCCGTAGTCAAGCCATTTTGATAGTTCTTTATTTTTTAAAGTGTCTGGAATAGGAAATTTCATATCCCTTCTATTAAAGAAATCCATAGTCATGTGAGTATCTCCAGCTGTTTGTTCTCTATCCGCATAGTCGTCATTAAAAGTATCAGGATATGGTAACTCTTGATTTTCCCATAAGTCTTCATATTTTTTATCTGGAGACCACTCTCTGTGTGGAGCTTTGTATTGCAGCAATAGGCAAAAAGGTGTTTCTTTATTTCTATTGTCTAACCAATCTAAAGCAAAATTGGTTGTGATGTTGGTTGTATAGCCTTTTTCTTTAACAATACTACCATTTTCATTATAAGTTGGATTCCAATATACGCCTTGTTCACCATGGTCAATATGGTATTTATAATAATCAAAACCTTCTGGCGTAGAGGCTAAATGCCATTTTCCAATCATAGCTGTTTGGTATCCCTCCTGTTGAAATGCTTTGGGGTAGGTCCATTGAGATCCATCAAAATTTCCTCCTTTATAGTTTTTATAGTACTTATTAACGTGGCTATACTTTCCTGTTAAAATAGCAGCTCTACTTGGACCACAAATAGCATTGGTACAAAGAGCATTGGTTAGTATCGCACCTTCATTAGCAATTCTATCAATATTAGGCGTGGGTGCAATATTTTTAAACCTATTATTATAAGCGGTAATAGCGTTGGCGGCATGATCATCAGAAAGTATAAAAATGATGTTTGGTTTTTTTTGTGTTTGAGAAACACACTCAGTTATTTTACATCCGTAAAAAAATACAATGAGAGCTATTGCTATTTGCTTCATAACTATTGTTTGTTCGATTCAAACAAATTTAATGTTTAGTATGGGGGATGTGGTTCATTTATTGTGCAAAATTATCTTTTTTCTAACCATTTGTTAAATTTAAATACAGGTTTCTATTTCTTCTTTAATTATATAAAAAATACCTCATTGACCATATTTTCAAATAGATTGACCTAAATAAAAACCTTTAAAAACAATCTTCAAGTTAATATTGAAGTCTCAACACGAACATAAATAAATATTACAGAAATGAAACTCAAAAAATTTGAAGGAAATCCAGTTTTAAGCCCGAATAAAGAAAATACTTGGGAAAACCTAGTTGTTTGTAATCCTGGTGTCTATTACGATAATGGTAAATTTTACATGTTATACAGAGCGGCTGGAGATGATGTAGAACATATTATTAGATTTGGTTTAGCAGTGAGTGAAGATGGATTTAATTTTAAGCGAGTTTATGATGAACCTGTTTTAGGACCAAGTGAAGAAGGACCAGATATGGGGTGTATAGAAGATGCAAGAATCATAAAGTTTGACGACTATTATTATGTAACGTATGCTTATAGACCTTTTCCTCCTGGACAATATTGGAAATTTGAACATGATGAAGTTTTAACTTCAGACCACGGTGCTCATGCTCCTCGTTTTATAAAAAACAATATGGCTAATTCTGCTTTAGCCATGACCAAAGATTTCAAAGAGTGGATTAAGCTAGGTAGAATAACAGATTCTAACTTAGATGACAGAGATGTTATTTTATTTCCAGAGAAAATAAATGGTAAATACGCCATGTTGCACAGACCAAAAGAATGGATTGGAGAAAAATATGGTGTAGAAAAACCAGCAGTTTGGATTCGTTTTAGTGATGATATGTTAGTTTGGAATGAACCAAGCACCATCCTTATTAGTGGTATTAATGGAGGTTGGGAAGAAAAAGTTGGTGGTAGTACACCGCCTTTAAGAACAGACAAAGGTTGGCTAGTTTTATATCATGGAGTTGAAAATGGAGGTTTAGGATATTATAGAGTAGGTTGTGTAATGTTAGATTTAGAAGACCCAACGAAAGTAATTGGAAGAACCAAAGATTATATTATGGAGCCAGAATTTGATTATGAAATTGAAGGGTACTATAAAGGATGTGTTTTTCCAACGGGAAATATGATTATTGATGACACCCTTTACGTGTATTATGGTGGTGCAGATAAGTATATAGGACTTGCAACTTGTGATGTAAATGAATTAATTGAGTTTACTCTAAGTGCAACACAAAACCAAAAATAAATCTTTATGGAATTAACGAATTTTTTAACTAAAGGACCTAGTTGGGTAGATGGATTATCTTGGGCAGACATACTCATTATCGTATTCTATTTTCTATTTATAGTATATCTTGGAATTAAGTACAGTAAAAGTAAAGACGAAAAGTCCTATTTTTTAGCAGGCAGAGGAATGGGATGGCCAGTAATTGGTTTTTCACTTTTTGCGGCAAGTATATCCAGTTCTACACTTATAGGTCAAGCTGGAGATGCATATAGCACAGGTATTGCTGTTTTTAATTATAACCTAATTTCGGTTTTAGTAATGATATTTTTCGCATGGTTTATATTACCATTTTATATCAAATCTAAAATATTTACGATACCAGAATTCCTTGAAAAAAGATTTAGTGCTGCCTCTAGATATTATTTTTCAGCAATCACAATTATTGTAAATATCTTTTTAGATGCTGCAGGATCATTATATGCTGCAGCGATGGTTATGAAAATAGTTTTTCCAGAAACATCTATATTAACACTTTCAATAGTTTTTGCAATTATTGTTGCTGCATACACAATACCAGGAGGACTTTCAGCTGCAATCAGAGTTGATTTAATGCAAGGTATTTTCTTATTAGTAGGTTCTGTTGTACTTACCTTTTATGCCTCATATAATGGTGGCGTTCAATATATAAAAGAATTATTTTTAGAAGGTGATGTTTTAATGAAGCTAGTCAGGCCCAACGATGATCCTTCTGTGCCTTGGTTAGGTATGATTTTAGGGATTCCTATTCTTGGGTTATTTTTCTGGGGAAACAATCAACAATTAGTACAAAGAGTGCTTACTGCCAAATCTATAGACGAGGGAAGAAAAGGGGTTTTGTTAGTAGGTTTCTTAACCATGCTAACCTTGTTTTTAATTATTATTCCAGGAGTTATGTCTATTGATATGTTTCCAGGTTTACCTAAGCCAGACATGGTATATCCAAATCTTATTATGGAATTATTACCCAATGTGTTAATTGGCTTTATGATGGCAGCAATGGTAGCAGCACTTACCTCCTCATTAAGTGGTTTATTAAACTCTGTAGCAACCTTATTTACTATGGATTTTTATACCAAAATTTCACCTAATAGCACTTCAAAACAAAAAGTAAGAGTTGGTAAAATGGCATCTATTACGGTATTAATTATTGCAGTGATGTGGGCACCACAAATTGGAAAGCAATTTGGGACCTTATTAAAATATTACCAAGAAATGCTATCTATGATGGCCCCTCCAATTGTAGCTGCGTTTATATTGGGTATATTTTGGAAGAGAACAAACGCAACAGGTGCTTTTGTAGGGCTTATTGCTGGTTTGTTATTGGGTATTGTTAATGTGGTGTATACTGTACAAACAGGAATTTCAATTTTTGGAGATATTCATTTTTTACTTACGGTTCCTTTTTATTTTGTTTGGAGTTGCTTGGTAATGATAGTAGTAAGTTTAGCTACAAAAAAGCCACCATTAATAAAAACAGATCAGCTTACTTTTTCTATGCAAGAGTTTAGAGAAGAAACCCTAAGTTTAAAGGACAAACCATTTTATTCAAGTTATCGATTTTTATCATATTTACTTATCGGTTTTTGTTTTATTATATTATTCATTTTTTGGTAAAATATAAATTATGAAATTTTTAAAATTATGTAGCGTTGTTTTCTTAATCGTGTTAACAATGCAAGCATGCAATCAAAAAGATCAAGCAAAAAATCCTAACTTTTTATTCATTTTAGTAGATGATCAGCCTTTTGATGCCCTAGAATCTAGCGGTAGATATCCGTTTTTAAAAACGCCAAATATGCAGCGTTTGCAAGATGAAGGGGCTATTTTTAATAATTATTACGTTACTCAATCTATTTGCTCTCCTTCTAGAGCAAGTTTTTTAACGGGTACTTACCCACACATACACGGAGTTAATCAAAATAATGAATATGTAGATCCTGATTGGGAAACTTACAAACCATATAATTCACATTTACAGAAAGCTGGCTATGAAACAGCACATGTAGGTAAAATACACATGGCTCATTATAAAAAGGAGGAACATATTAGACCAGGTTTTGATTATTGGTTCAGTTTTATTGGTCAAGGAGAGTATTTTGATCCAATGGTTAATGATAATGGAAAAGAATACCAAGATAAAGGATACATGACAGATATCTTAACAGATAAAGCTATTGATTGGTTAAAGAAGAAAAGAGATCCAAACAAACCTTTTAGTTTAAATTTATGGCATAAAGCAGTTCATGAAAATCATTCACCTGCACCAAGACACAAAGATATGTATGCAGAGGATGAATTACCAGTTCCACCATACGATACGCATCTTGAGGATTTTAAAGGAAAACCAGAATGGCAAAGAATAAAAGCTTGGGATTCTAAATGGAAGGAATACGTTCATTCTGATACGATTATACCAAAAAAATGGCCTATAAAAGGTGATAAATTTAAAACACTTTTAGAATGTTTAGCTGCAGTTGATGAATCTTTAGGTAAAGTTTTGGCAACACTTGAAGAAATAGGAGAATTAGATAATACCGTTATTATTTATAGTAGTGATAATGGTTACTTTATGGGAGAACATGGTTATTGGGATAAAAGAATAGCATATGAGAGTTCTATGAAAATACCAATGTTAATTAGATACCCAAAGAAAATTAAACCAGGATTAGTTATAAATCAAAATGCTTTAAATATTGATTTAGCGCCAACAATTTTAGACATTGCAGACGTTGAAACACCAAAGTATATGCAAGGAGAATCTATGTTGAAATTGTTTGATGAACAACCAGACCAAAACTGGAGGGAATCTTTTATGTTTGAATATTTTGTGGATGATGCGTATCCTTACGCTGGACCAAATATGCTAGCTATAAAAACAGAACAATACAAACTAGTTGATGCTTTTCTAGAAGATGACATAGATGAATTGTATGATTTAAAGAAAGACCCTGGAGAGATGAACAATCTTATAAATAACGAAGAATATAATGAGGTTGAAAACAAACTAAGAAAAGATTTAGAAAAATTAAAAGTAAAATACAAATACAATCCTGATAGGGATTGGTGGTTAAAAACCCAAGTTCCCCAAAAGCACTAAAAATTAAAACTCAATGGAAATCATTGAGTTTTAATTTTTATCTTTAAGTTTGAATGTACTTCTTTACACCTTTTTATGAGCTATTTTTTTAAATCTTTTTTCTCATTATTCTTAGCCTCAATGACTTTTTGCGTTTCAATTAATGCGCAAGACATAAAGCGCTTAGATACAAATGAAGGGCTTATTAATGGAACTATTAATAAGTTTTCAGAAGATAGTCTAGGGTATCTTTGGATAGGAACCGATAAAGGGATTAACAGATATTCAGGAGTTCAATTTAAAAAATATGATTTAGAGGTAATTACATCTCAAGAAAGTAATGGAATTATAGATATTTTAAACTTAAAAGGTGATTTATTTATGATAAGTCCAAGTGGATCTTTAATTAAATATCTATATGAATTTGATACTTTTAAGGAAATCCTTCATATTAAAAGAGAAAAGTTTTTATCGATTGCTAAACTAAATGAACATGAAATACTAATAAGTCTTTCGTCTGGTTTTATTATATATGATGTTAAGAATAACGAATCTTTGGAAGTCTTCCAGAAAGATTCTTTAATAAATAGGAAAGTAGTTGTTGATCAAAATAAAGTCTATGTAGCTACTCCAAAAGGTTGTTATTTTTATAACTACGATTTTAACACACACACATTAAACTTTAATAAGAAAATATTAGTGCAAAACGATATTTTAGATTTAGCCTTAGATTATAAAAATAGACTTTGGGTAGGTACAGAATTAGGTGGATTATACATTGTAGATAATGACGATATAAATAAAGTTCAATTAAATGAAATTTCGAGTAAAAACTATGCTATACGAAAAATAAAATTTGACAAAAAAAATAATGCCTTAATTGCAATTGACAGATTAGGTCTTTTGGTTATAAATGAAAAATTAGAGGTTGTTGAATCATTTAGTAATGATGTAGATGATTCTAACAGTATCAGTCAAAATAGTATTTATGAAATATTTGTAGACGATTCAAACGCTTATTGGTTAGGCCTTAGAGAAGGAGGTATAAATATTATTTATCAAAAAGATAATGTATTTAAACACATTAAACATATTTTAAACAAATCAGAAAGCATTAACAATAACAATATTAGATCTGTTTATGAAACTTCAAATGGAGATTTATGGTTTGGAACGGAAAATGGGCTAAGCAAATATTCTGGAGGAAGTTGGACAAATTACAATAAGAATCCTCAACTTTTTAATACTGCAGTTCTTACCATTAATCAATATAAAAACGATTTATTGATTGGAACTTACGGCCAAGGTATTCTTAAACTTAATAAAACTTCAGGGGTAGTTTCAAAAAATGCATTGAATTTAGAGGACCCTCTAGATTTTATATTTAATATCAGTGTTTTTAATGATCATTTTTGGATTTCAGGAAGTGACGGTCCATTGATGCATTATTATGATGGTAAATTAATAAATAAGTATCCCATTCGTTTAGTGAGGTCTATAGTAGAAGGATATGATGGAATTAATTATGCAGGTTCAAATTCTGGTTTTTTTGAAATAAATAATAGAAATAAAAGTATCAGAAAAATAAAGTCAGAAATTTTTAACAGTATAAATGAAGTACAAGCACTAGAGTTTGATGCTTTAAATAATACCATTTGGATAGGGAGTATTAAGGGTTTGTATAAGTTTAATTTAAGTACTGAAACTCTAGAAAATATAAGTCAAAAAGCTAATAACGAAATTGGAACTGTCTTTTCAATAAAAAAAGACAATATGCAAAACCTATATTTGGGTTCTATTTCTGGTCTTTGGAGATATAATATAAAAAATCAGTTATTTAGAAAATTTGATGCTCAAGACGGTCTATTTATAAAGCAGTTTGGCGCAGGTGCTTCTGGAAAATTAAAAGATGGACGTTTTGTTTTTGGCGGTCCTGAAGGTGCTGTAATATTTAATCCTTATGATTTAGAAAAGGATAAGCTGGTTTCTAATATTTATATTTCTGATTTTCAAGTAAATGGTAAAAAAACAGATAGCTTAACTTTAAGTAAAAACATAAATTATTTGGAAGAAATAGAGCTAAATTATGATCAAAATTCTATTTCTTTTAATTTCGAGACTATCAAATTTCACGGTTCAAAAAGAAATATATTTGAATGGAAATTAGAAGGTTACGATAATGAAAGTAAAAGTATTTATGGTAGTAATAAAATTACTTACTCAAACCTTAAACCAGGAAATTATGAGTTACAGGCTGTAGGTTATAATGCAGATGGAGAAAAAGGGAACGGAAACTATTCTTTAAAACTAAAGATAAAAAATCCATTTTGGAAAACCTGGATAGCATTTGTTTTTTATACTTTATTTTTAGGAATCTTTATATATCTTCTTATAAGAATTACAAAAGCAAATATTAGAAAAAGAACAGATGAAGACAGAATTAAGTTTTTTGTTGAAGTTGCCCACGATATTCGAACCCCAGTATCTTTAATTCAACTTTTAGTGAAACAACTTTCTAATCAGGAAGATGCTCAAAAATCAATTGAACTTATTCAGAGAAATACAGAAAACTTAAACGAGTATGTTACACAACTCTTAGACTTTCAAAAAATAGACAGAAATCAATTAAAATTATCTGTAAGTAAAATAGATTTGAAAGTTTGTTTGTCAAATATTGTTAAAGATTTTACACCTATTTTACAAAAACAATCATTAGACATTCAGTTAGATGTTAAAAATATTCCTGTTTGGTTTGATGAATTAAAAATGAATCGAATTTTTTATAATTTAATTTCTAACGCAATTAAATATAGTAACGAAGGTGGGCAGATATTAATTAAGGCATTTATAGAGAGAGAGAAATTAAAAATAGCATTTATAGATGATGGTATTGGTATTCCAGAGAAACAACAAGATCTTATTTTTAAACGATTTACAAGAGGAACTAATGTGTCTAATAAAGGAATCCCAGGAACAGGAATAGGTTTAATGCTTTCAAAAAAGATTATAGAACTACACGGAGGAGAAATTATTCTTGAAAGTAAAGAAAATGTGGGTTCTACATTTACAATTGTGCTGCCTCTTGGTACAGAACATTATAAACAAGAAGACTTAGTAAAAGAAACGGAGTCTATAGAAAAATCAAATAATGTTGATGAATTCTTGCATAAGAATAAACTTATTTTATTGGTAGAAGATACCCTAGATTTAAGAAAAGCAATAAAGAATGAATTGGATAAAAATTATACTGTTATTGAAGCTTCTAATGGTAAAGAAGGTTTGTTAATTGCTTTATCTAAAAGTCCAGATTTAATTATTACAGATGTTATGATGCCAGAAATGAATGGTAAAGAATTGTGTAATTTGTTAAAGACCAATTTTAAAACAAGTCATATACCAGTAATTATGTTAACCGCACTTGTTGATGTAGATAATAAATTAGAAGGGTTGCAAATCGGTGCAGATGCTTATGTAGAAAAACCGTTTAATTTAGAGATACTAAAAGCTACAATCAATAATCTTATAAAATCTAGAGAAAATGTTAATAGATTGTTAGAAGATAAAGATGTAACTAAACAACTTAGTCCTGATGAAAGATTTCTTTCTGATGTGATAGAGACTATTAAAAACAATTTAACTTCTAAAGATTTTTCTGTAGATACACTTTGTGAAAATGTTGGTTTAAGTAGATCTAATTTATTTAGAAAGTTAAAAGGATTAATTCAAATGTCACCTTCAGATTTAATTATAAAAATTAAATTAAATCATGCAGAAGAATTAATGAAAAAGAAAACTCATACTCGAATTTCTGATATTGCTTATGAATCTGGATTTAATGATCCAAAATACTTTAGTACGCTCTTTAAAAAGTACTATCAACAAACGCCAAAAGAATTTATAGATTCGAATTAGTGTTTTAAATTCTATTTGTTTACAAACTACGGTGGTTATTTTTTAGCTGTTAATTTAAATTTCCAAATAATTTTAATCTTATTTAAAGCTTGTCTATACTGGTTTTTTAAGACTTTGACTATTATTTAAACCTAGTTGAATTGATAGTAAACCTATTTTTTATAAATATTTTGGATTTTGCAGATGTTTAAATGTTCACACTATGATAAAAAAAAGAACCTTCTACTTTGCAATAGTCTTATTAGTTACTACATGTTTAATTGTTTTTAACATAACAAGTGCTTTTGAGTCAAACAATCGTGAAAGTTTAAAATTAGAATTAGAAGCTTTTAATTATGCTGTAGGAACACAGACAGTAGGTTCTAAATATAAATTTACAGATAAGACTATGTTGGTAGAAACCGCTTTAGAAATAAAGAAAATGGGTTCTAACCTCCTAAAGTTTTCAATGCATCCAAGGTATTGTTCAGAAAACTACGGACTACCAAAGAATGAAAAAATCACTTCGCTAACAAAATTAGCTACTCTAGAGCCATCTGTTAAAGAGGTTTTAGATATGGAATTTAAATACTATCACATTTGGACTTATGGATTTTCACAGTATACACCAGAACCAGTTGGGAAAAAAGATGATACATCACAAATAAAGTTTATTAATGGGTATTCAAAAGAATATGAAGAAGCGCTTTACAATGAAATTTATGAATTTACTTCTCATCTATTAAAAACATATAGTGGTACAGGTAAAGTTTTCTATTTAGGAAATTGGGAAGGGGATTGGCATTTAAGGTCTGATTATGATAGAACTAAACCTGTGAATTTAAAAACATTGGAGGGGATGAAAGTATGGGCAAAAACTAGACAGAAGGCTATAGATGATGCTAAAAGAAATATAAAACACCATGATGTTAAAGTTTACCACTATATAGAAGTTAATTTGGTTAGAAAAGCAATACAAGAGCCTGATGCTAAAGTTGTAGCTAACAGCATCGTAAATGTTGTAAATCCAGATTATGTTTCATATTCTTCTTATGATACTACAAATCCTTACAAAAGAGAAGATGCTTTAAATGTAAATCTAAAAAAATCACTTGATTATTTAGAATCTCAATTATCTCCGAAGGAAGGTTTACCGCGAGGTAAGCGTGTTTGGATTGGCGAGTATGGTAACCCAAGCATTCATTATAATGAAGAAATGCAAAATCTTAGATCAATTTGGACAATTAAGGCTTCTTTAGAATGGGGTACGCCTTTTATCTTGTATTGGGAAATGTACAATAACGAAATACAAAAAGATACAAGAGAACAAGTAGGGTATTGGTTAATTGATGATAAAGGAAAAAAACAAGCCATTTGGCATACCCACAACAAATTTTATAATGAATCTAGAGCCTATATTAAAGAATTTATAAAAGAAAATGGAGCATCTCCAGACTTTGATATTTTTAGAAAAAAAGCAATCACTTTTAAAAGTTTAAACCCTTAATTTTAAATTATGAAGCATTCATTTCTTTTATTATTGATTTTCACAATTACTTCAATTTTTGGACAAAACGGAAGTTATAATAATACTTTTCCTCTAGAGGACTACAACTTTGTATTGGGTACAAACAGTTTTCCTACGAAGTACCAGTTTACTAAAGATTCAAAACTAATTGAACAAGCTAAACAAACTAGAGCACTAGGGTCTAATATCTTCAAGACTACTATTTCAGAAAAAAAATTAAAAGATTATGGTTTAAAAGTAAGCGATGCTTATGACATGATGGATGTTATAGAGCTAATACCTGACTATGAGCAGATTTTTGAGATGGATTTTAAATACTTTTTTTTCTGGGTACATACCGCAACAGGAATAAAATGGAAAAAAGGAATTAGTAAACAACAAGAAAGAGTATTGTACAAAGAAATGTTTGATTTTGCTTCCTATCTTCTTAAAAAATATGACAATACAGGTAAAACATTTATGATAGGCAATTGGGAAGGCGATTGGTTGCTTCATGGTGAGGGGGGGAGAGACACAACCCCATCAAAAGAAACTGTTAAAAATATGACCAAGTGGTTGCAAATAAGACAACGTGCCATAGCCGATGCCAAAAATAAGTCTAAGTCAAAAAATGTTCATATGTATTATTACATAGAGGTAAACTTGGCGGTAAAGGGAATGGAAGGCAAAACCTGTATTACAAAAGATATTTTGCCAAACGTAGATGTCGATTTTGTATCCTATTCAAGCTATGAGTCTAGTAAGAAAAAGGATTATCAAGCCAATAAAGAATCTTTAACAAAAGTTTTAAACTATATAGAAAGTCAATTAAAACCAAAAGAAGGATTGCCTTTTAAAAGAAGGGTTTTTATTGGAGAATACGGAGGCCACGCCTTTGATGATAAACCAAAAACACATCTTAGACAGTTTGACAATGTAAAAGACATTATGAAAATAGCCATAGAGGAAGATTTGCCTTTTGCACTCCATTGGCAGATGTATAATAATGAGTATACAAAAGACGGTAAGTCTAAAAATATGTCATTAATAAATGAAAAAGGAGAGAAAAGACTAATGTATTACCTTCATCAAAATTATTATAAAGAACTGAATGAATACTTAAAAAAGTATAGGCAACAAAATAAAGTTTATCCAACACATGAAGATTTTAAGATAGAGGCATTAAACGTTTTGGAAAGCGTATATAATGAAGTAAGAAAAGGAGTTTTAACATCAATAGATTCGAAGTAATGAAACAGCGTTTTATAAAAAAACAAACTATCACTTCGCTCATTTTATTTTTAGTTTTCTGGAATGCCTTTGCACAACTGACACTAGAGAGTAATCAAACAATAGATTTCTCTTTAGCTGTAACTACTACTAAAAGCGGTAACTGGAGTGATGCTAGTGTTTGGAGCAATGGGCTAGTCCCGTTAGCCACAACCGACATTATAATTAATGATAACCATACTATTTATATAGATATTCAGGGTAGCGCTTCTCAAGAAATCGTGGATCTATGTCGTAATATCCAAATTAAACCAACGGCTGTTTTACAAATGGGGCATAATACGCCTAGCTTCGCTAAAGACTTAAGAATCAATGGAAGTATTTTGTGTAATGGTACTTTTTCTGCTGGTCGAAATCAATCAGGTGCCACAGGAGATGGTTTAATTTACGATTTTAATAGTCGTATTTATTTAAATTTAATAGACGACGTAACGTATGTTTCTGGTTCTGGATATTTTCACCCAAAAGCATTAAGTATTGCTAGTAATTCAGGAGAAAAAGAACTTATTGTGGATCTGTACAATATGGTGATTGATGATAATTTCGCTATCAAATCTAACAACAAAGTAAATACAACTATAGAGCATTTTGCCTATTTAAAAATAAATGGAATTTTAGGTTTAACAGGAAGCGATTATCAATACAGTTCACCAACTGCAAAAGCAAGTCTCACTATCAAAGGAATCGTGGTTACAAACGATGTTAGTCTATTTACAAAGAATACATCCTTAGGAGAATCTACATCTCTTACTATTGAAAACCAAGGGGTTTTATACACACAAATTATTAATAAAAATATTACTAGATTATCAGAAGCTGCTGGTTTTAATTTTACAATAAATTCAGGTGGTTTGTTTCGTTTAGGAGAAAACACGGCCATAGAAAGTGTTACGACCGGCAACCCAAACTTTACCTTTACTAATAATGGTGAAGTGAGAATACACTACCTAGCCACGCAATCAAGCAAAGAAACTATTACTACTAAACTTGATGAATTTGACCCAAGTAAGGGTGCCTCAGTTCCACAAATCAAAGATGTTTTTGGATCAAGTCATATTGCTGGCTGGTATAATTTTACAGACAAACCATATTTAATAGAAGGCTTAGATATCTATAAAGAATTCGGAGCAACCTCTTTTAAAACAACTTTAACTTCCATTAATGGGAATATGAAAAATGCCTATCATTTTAATCATACTTGGCCTAATTTTAATACCCTAAAAGAAGTTGCGCAGCATTCAATGATGGATGCTTTATTCACAAGAGACCATATTAAAAAACACACTTTTTGGACGACTACTAAAAACCAATCATTTTATAAAAATGGTCCAGATTTTAATCACGAAAACTATTTAGATCAAGAACAACAATTTTATGATTTGACAAAATATCTTCTAGAAACCTATGGTTCTTTAAACAAAACATTTACCTATCAGAATTGGGAAGGTGATTGGATGTTAAGAGGTCAAGGTGTAAATTGGGAAGGAGATCCTTCTTTAATTCCTGATGATGTAGATTGGAAAATGGAAGGAATGGCACGTTTGTTTAGAGCAAGACAAAGAGGAACAGAACGAGCTAGAAATGAACACACCGACGCTAATTCTAAAGTATTTCATGCTATTGAATTCAATAAACTTTGGATGCAAAAAAATGGCACAAGAATTACCATGATGCAAAATAATACTCCTAGTGTTTTAGGAAATATTATTCCTTCCACAAGAATCGATTTGTCTTCTTGGTCTGCTTATGATGGAGGTTGGTATGATGCCAATAATCCTCTTGGACATGCCATGTGGAAGGGACTAGAAGTAGCGCGCTATTATACCAATGAAACGGGTGATTTAAACGCAGATTTCCCTGTGCAAATTGGAGAGTTTGGGATAAACGAAAACCCACCTTATTACCAAGGAATAACAGTTCCCAAAGGAATCACAAATAGATATGAAAGGTATATTGGAGTGGCATTAGGCCTTGGAATCCCCAACTTTTATTTATGGAATCTGTATGGAAATGACAAAGCTGGGCCAGATGGTTTTACTTGGGAAAAAGACACACAGTATGACACGGATTTTTTAAATCAATGGCTTGTGGGTAAATGGCTCATAAAACCTGATGGAAGTTGGGGTGTTGCTGCTAGTTTTTTAATGGAGCAATGGGCTGTGCCACTTTCATCTGATAACTCTTTAGAAGTCAATAATCAGCTTATATTATATCCAAACCCTGCTAAAAATTTTATTCAACTAAAAGGGTTGAATGATAATACCAGAATTTCAGTTTTTGATATAAATGGCAGAATGATAAAAAATGTAATCTATTTTGAAAATGATGCCATTGATGTTACCAAGTTCAATACAGGAACCTACATCCTTAAAATTCAAGAAAATAATCGCTTAATAGCATTCAAAAAACTAATTATAAACTAATAATCTATAATGATGAGAAGACTAATTCTATTAATTTTATTGTTACCTATGGCATCTTTAGCCCAAGAAATTACTGTAAAAGGTAATGTATTAGATGAAGAAACTAAACAACCGCTTCCAGGTGTTTCTGTTTTAATAAAAAACACATCTCAAGGAGCAGTTACTGATTTCGATGGATATTTTCAATTAAATGCAACAAAAGGTGATATTCTCATTTTATCATACATAGGTATGAGAACAAAAGAAGTAGCTGTTTCTTCGCCTACTATTCAAATTTATATGGAAACTGACATATCACAGCTTGACGAGGTAGTGGTTAGTGTCGGCTATTTCGATGTTAACAAAAAAGATCTATCTGGTGCCATATCACAAGTAAAATCTGAAGATTTAGAAAAGCAAAGAACACAAACTGTTGAGCAACTACTACAAGGTCAAGTAGCTGGTGTTATGGTTACAGAGAATGGAGAACCAGGCGGAGGTATAGCAATTTCAATAAGAGGTACAAATTCTTTTTTAGGGGGCACTCAACCTTTATATATTGTAGATGGTATTCCAATAGATCCTGTAACAGATGCAGATGGAAATGGTGGTGCTGGTGAATCTCAAAGCTCGTTGAATTTTATCAATCCAAATGATATTGAAAAAATAGAAGTATTAAAAGATGCTGCTGCTACTGCCGTTTATGGAGCAAGAGGTGCTAATGGCGTTATTCTTGTAACAACAAAATCTGGAGGAAAAGAGGATGGGAAAGACAATTTAAATATAACAGTTGATACATTTATAACTAATGTTGCCAATAAAATTGATGTTATGGATGGTCCAACTTTTGAAGATTATATGAATAGAAGATCCATCAATCAACTGTATTTAAACATATCTAATCCAAACTATAGTAATGGTCCAGGTGGTCCATTTGATGGCTCTCAAGCTTTAACAGCTGCAAATTATCCAGAGCTTGATACTTTTACAATACCTTATTTAACTAGTACTGGTGTAAATACAGATTGGCAAGATGAAGTATTTCGTCAAGCCGTATCTAAATCTTACAACGTTTCTTACAGGGGAGGTAATGCTAAAAACAATTTATTAGTCAGTTTAGGTTTATTGGATACAGAGGGTGCAATTATAAATACAGGTAATAATAGAATAACGTTGAATGTGAATGGACGCAAAAAAGCATTCAATGATAAAATTGACATCTTCTCTAAAACTAACATTTCATATAATAAAGGGAATGCCGCCTCAATTGGTAATGGCGATTTACTCTTAAATAGAAGTGTTACATCACAAACTCTTCAATTTCAACCTATTTTTGGATTATTGGAGCCTGGAGAAGAAGATGACGTTTATGCAGATTTAAATGACAATGTAATTTCTAACCCTTTTACGCTAGCTAGAGATGTTATAGATATAAAAGAAAGTTACAACCTTCTCCAAAATGTGAGTGTTACAAGCAAAATAACCCCAAAATTAACAGCTATAGCTAGAGGTGCTTTTAACATTCAAAGAAGTAATAGGGATATTTATTATCCTACCAAGACAACAAGAGGTAGAAGAAATAATGGAGAGGCATCTCAAGCTAACAGACAATATAGAAAATTATATGGTGAAGTCAATTTAAGATATAGAAACCGTTTTGGTAAACATCGTATAGATGCAGTTGCTGTTGGAACAGTTGAGGATGTCAGTATAAGAACCATGTTTAATAGAGCTTTTGGTTTTGGAAATGATGTGTTACAATTTTATAATCTGGGTGCAGCTACAGATATTTTACCTCCTGTATCTAATTTTATAAACAAAAGATTAGCGTCAGGAATTGTTAGAGTTGGTTACAATTACAAAAGAAAATATTTTTTAGATGTTAATGCCAGAATAGATGCTTCATCTGTATTAGCAAAGGGCAATAAAGCAAACTTTTTCCCCTCGGCAGCATTAGCTTGGACAGTTTCTGAAGAACCTTTTTTAAGAAAATCAAATACTATTTCTAACCTTAAATTGAGATTGTCTTATGGTAGAGTTGGTAACGATGCTATTCCGCCTTTTCAATCTTTGCCTCTAGGTGAAGCGATACGTTATAATTTCAATGGTCAAATTGCAACAGGAATTATTGAAACAAACTTACCAAACCCAAATTTAAAATGGGAACTTACAGATCAGTTAAATTTTGGAGTAGATTTAGAGCTCATAAATAAAATAAACGTTACTGTAGATACTTATTACAAACTAACTAGCGATTTACTACAAAATGTAATTTTGCCAGCCTCAAACGGTTTTGTTAGAATATTAGATAACTTTGGCGAGGTTGAAAATTATGGATTAGAAATTGGTATTAATGCAGATATTATAAAAAGTAAAGACTTTCAATGGAATTTTGGTACAAACTTTACATTAAATAGAAACAACCTTAAAAGCTTAAATTCAAATTTAGAGTTTCAATTAGGACCTAATGTAGGTTTTGCACAAGAAAACCCAATTTTATTTAAAGTAGATAGCCCCTTAGGTATTTTTTGGGGAGCTCAAACTGATGGTATTTACGAATCTTGGGAAGAAGCAAATGCAAGTGGTATTGTTGGTGCTGCACCAGGAGAAATTAGATATAAAAACAATGACACCAATACTTTAGACGGCAATGGTAACCAGGTTATTAACTTTGATGATTATGTGCAAATTGGTGACCCAAACCCAGATTTTAATATTGCTATTACCAATAATTTTAATTATAAAAATTGGGACTTAAGCCTATTGGTTACAGGACAAAAAGGAGGCGATATTTTTTGGGTAGATTCATGGCCTATAAATGGTAATTCAAACTCTAGAAATGGCTTAGCATCTGCTTTTTCTGATTCATGGAATGCACCAATAGATTTTGATGCAAATGGTCAAGTTTTCTATGATCCTGCAATTGGTAATACATCCGGAGTTGCAAATCCAGCTCCAATTATAGATTCAAATGGGCCTAGAATAATTTCTTCAGATAGAAATATTTATGATGGCTCTTTTATTCGATTGAAAAATATTAACCTTGGTTATACTATCAATCTTAAAAGTACAGGAACTTTAAGGGTTTATGCAACAGCTCAAAACCTAATCACTATTACAAATTATCCTGGTTTTGACCCTGAAGTTTCAACCTTTAATAAAGACCCTCAGCGAAGAGGTGTAGACTTTGGAGGTTACCCAGGTGTTCAAACCTATTCTATTGGATTAAACTTTAATTATTAAAAATCTACTTAAAATGAAAACTCAAGATATACAAAAATTAAAAATAATCTGCTCAATACTATTTTCTTTTTTAGTATTTACAAGTTGTGAAAGCTACCTTGAAGAAAATCCACTAACACAAGTAGATATTTCAGCCTTTTATCAAAATGAATCTGATGCTTTGGCAGGTTTAACAGGAGCGTATGCACAGCTTAAAAGTACTAATGGTTATTATAGACAGCAGTTCTTATCAAATTTATATGCATCATCAGATCAAGGACAAAGTAGTTTTAATCATCGAGATTTTAGATTTGGGACCATTACAAATAGTGAACCTTTAATAGAACGATCTTGGATAGATATTTATACAGCTATTAAAGATGCTAACAACGTTATTGCCAGAGTTCCTGAAGTTCCAGAAATAGACGAAGAACTACGTTTAAGAATTTTAGGTGAAGCTCGCTTTTTAAGAGCGCTACACTATTTTAATCTAGTAAGATGTTATGGTGAAGTGCCCTTAAGAACAACACCTGTAAAACCTGGTGAAAAAGGGTTGCCATTGTCTCAAGTAGCAGATATTTATAACGTTATTGTACAAGATTTAGAATTTGCAGCAGAAAACTGTTGGGGTTTTAATGAAACTAAAAACGGTTTTAATAATAATATTGGTAGAGTTACCAAAGCATCGGCTCATGCTATGCTAGCAAAAGTATATGTGCAAATGGCTTCTTCATTAAGAACAGCACAAGCGGGACAATCTGGTAATGCTGCATATCTTACACTTACAGAGTCACCAAATTTTTATTATCAAAAAGCAATTGATCAAGCAAACCTTGCATTACAAGAACCATATTATAGTCTAGTATCTAGTTTAAGTGAATATGAAACTATTTTTGATGCTAATAATGGTAATAATCCTGAAATGCTTTTTGACATACAAGGAGCATCAATAGCAGGTCAAGGAACTGCAGTATCTAATCTTTTTAGCCCTCGTAACTCTGGTTTAGCTGGTGGTGGTTTTGGGGGTACCAATAGGCTAGAACCTCGGTTTATCAATCAAAGTGTAGATAAGTTTGATCCAAGATATATAAATTCAGTCATTGATTTTTACCAAGACGAAACCAGAACTTATCAACTTGGCTCTGGCCTAACAGGCTATATAAGAACTTTTACAGCAACTGGAGCACCCAATGGTAACTTGTTTAGAGTATTTACAGAAAAATATATTGATACAGATGCGACTACTGAATACACCAGTCAGCAAAATTGGCACGTGATAAGGTTGGCAGATGTGTATTTATTACGTGCAGAAGCGTTAGCAGAATTTAATCAAAATCCAGCTTTAGCAAATCCAGATATTAATATCTTAA
The DNA here is from genome assembly GCF_057126245.1 of Yeosuana sp. Lineage (NCBI taxonomy): Bacteria > Pseudomonadati > Bacteroidota > Flavobacteriia > Flavobacteriales > Flavobacteriaceae > Yeosuana > Yeosuana sp. The sequence goes on from NZ_DBNGMQ010000011.1 coordinate 19,861, forward strand.
GAACACGTGCTGAAATGACTGATATGTTTGATGGTACAGGAATGACTATGGAAGATTTTAGAACCGCTTTACTAAGAGAAAGAGGTGTAGAATTATTTATGGAAGGACATCGCTTTTTTGATTTAACCAGAATGGGAGTTTATGATGAATATTGCAAAAGAACTTATGGTAATAACGTAGGGGCTAGAGGTCCAGAAGATTATACTTGGCCAATTCCTTTAATTGAATCCTCTGCAAACGATAACATAGACTAAATTTATTTTAATGAAACTTAGATATTTCTTTTTTAGTTATTTATTTGGGCTGAGTTTTGTTTTTGCACAGCAAAATAAAACCGACAAGCCTAATGTCGTATTTATCATTTCAGACCAACATAAATTAGAAGCAACTGGTGCATATGGAAGTAAATTAGCAATAACACCTAATATTGATGCATTAGCTAAAACAGGCGTAATTTTTAATAACGCCTATACTCCTGCTCCAGTTTGTGCACCTGCGAGAGCATCATTAGTAACAGGTATGTATCCTTATGCTAATGGCGCCATATACCATAAAGCTCCAGTTAAATTGCCGAACGGTAAAATAAAAAATTTAGGAAGTGGTTATTTAAGAGAAACTGGATATCATGAAGGCATTAAAACGTTACCAAGTATTTTTAGAGAACAAAATTATGTCACAGCAGCTCCAGGAAAAATGCATGTTCATGGTGAATTACAGAAAAATGTAGATGAAGACCATAAAGAAGGAAATGATTTGGGTTTTGATGAAATAAGTGTTCGATATTACACATATTTTCCTGGAGGGCATTATCAAGATATTGTAGGTGAAGATGCCTACATGCGCTACAGACAATTTAAAAAATACAAAGATGTCTATAATAAAGGTGCAATGCACTTAAATGAAGGCTTTGTTACTGCGCTAGTTAAAGAAGATGAAGATAATTTTGACATGGTAGTCGCTAAAAAAAGTGTTGAATTCATAGAGCAAAGAGCTAAAGATGGTAAAAACTTTTTTCTTCATGTAGGATTTGAAAAACCGCATGCGCCGTTTACTACCACTAAAAAATATTTAGATCAACATAATCCAGATGACTATGAATTACCAGCAACTTATAACGATTGGTATACTAAAGGAAAGTATCCATGGACACCAAATTGGATTCATTCCGGAATTCCAAAAAATCTTACAAAAGCAAAAAATGTAATGGCTGCATACAATGCTTGTATTACAGAAATGGACGATATGGTGGGTAGGGTTGTAAAATCGTTAAAAGATAAAGGCTTGTATGAAAACACCATTATTATTTACACAACAGATCATGGAGAGCATTTATTTGAGCATGGATTAAGAGGTAAACATAATATGAATGAAGATGCCGTGAACGTTCCTTTTATCATTTCTTATCCTAAGCTGTTTCAGCAGAATGTATTTAACAATACCAATGTTAGTTTTGTAGATTTAATGCCAACATTAGCAGAATTGATTAATGGGGAAATTCCAGAAACGGCTCAAGGAATTTCACTGGTCAATGTATTGAAAGAAGGGACGGAAATTAAAGATAGAGTAGTTTATTCAGAATTTAGAGGTGCAGACTACACATTGCTTCCTGAAGTTAAAAATGTGCCTTCAAGAATGATGAAAAAAGGGGATTATAAATTTATTTATACGCACGGTATTATTGATCAACTATACAATTTAAAAGAAGATCCCGATGAATTAAACAATCTAATCTTTAGTGATAAGCATCAAGATATATATAGAGAAATGTCTTTTCAAACATTGGCTGATTGGCGCTTTCAAGAATATGCTCCCATAAAAATTCAAAAAACTAATAACAAAATTTCATGGCCACAATCTCAAGACTTTAGTAGCTATGGTATTTATTTTTCAAAAAATAACGATATAAAGGAAGCTAAGTTAATTGCAAATAATATTCAGGAAAACTATTTTGAGGGTTCTTCAGCGGGTTATTATTGGCTTGTTGCAAAACCAAATCTGTCAAAAACATCAAAATTTTATGGAGATGACGTTCCTGTAGCAATAGAAACGTATTCTTATACGCTTCCTATTTCTGATGTGATAAAAATTAATTAATCTATTAGCAGTTATAATTTAAAATTATAACTGCTAATTTTATAAACGAATAATCTAATGGATAGAACATACAGCATTGCTATACTTGTCAGTTTGTTTTTAAATATTTCCAGTCTTTTTTCACAAGAAAAAATACAGTACAAACAAATTGATACTACTAAATTATTGATGGAAATATGCACTCCAGAGAAGCTAGATAATAATAAGAAATATCCAGCAATGGTTTTCTTTTTTGGAGGTGGTTGGAACAAAGGTAGTATCACTCAATTTAAATCCCACGCTACCTATTTTGCTCAAAGAGGATTGGTTTGTTTCTTAGTGGATTATCGAGTAAAAAACAGACAAAACACCACGCCTTTTGAATCATTAAAAGATGCAAAATCGGCAATTCGTTATATTAGGACGCATGCAGATAAATTTCAAATAGACACAACTAAAATAGTTGCTGCAGGAGGGTCTGCTGGCGGGCATCTTGCTGCAGCCGCCGCACTCATTAATGTTTATAATGAAAGTTCAGATAACACTGCTGTAAGTTGTAAACCCAATGCTTTGGTACTGTTTAACCCAGCTATAGATAATGGCCCGGGAGGTGTTGGTTATAGTAGAATAGGAGATAAGTACACAAAATTTTCACCCATGCATAACATTCAAAAAGGAGCACCACCTACTATTATATTATCAGGAACAGCTGATAATCTTATACCAGTAGAAACTATTAAAAAATATGAAACCTTAATGTTGCAAGCGGGAAGTATTTGTGAGGTTAGACTTTATGAAGGAAGAGATCATGGGTTTTTTAACTACAACAAATTCGAAAATTATAAAAGCACACTTATTGAAGTGGATATGTTTTTGCAGTCTCTAAACTATTTAAAAACACTACCTGTAGTAGAAATTAAATAATAGAAATTTTTTTTTAAAATATTTTTTAGGATGAAACGAACTCTCTTAATATTAAGATATAATGCATAGAATACTAATCATATTAATTTTAAGTTTTTTAATCTTTATATCTAAATCAGGGCACAGTCAAGAAAAGCCTAATATTATTTTTATTCTTGCTGATGATCTTGGCTATGGAGATTTATTAAGTTATGGAGCCAAAGATATACAAACACCACATATCGATAGTTTAGCTAAAACCGGAATTAAATTTACTAATGCGTATGCCAATAGTACTGTTTGCTCGCCAAGTAGAGCCGCCATTTTAACAGGTAATTATCCAGATTGGGTTGGGGTGCCAGGTGTAATTAGAGATAACCCAGACAATACTTGGGGAAATCTTAAAAACGAATTAACCACATTGCCAGAATCACTTCAAGAATTAAACTACCAAACAGCACTTATAGGAAAATGGCATTTGGGGTATACTTCACCAGATTTACCTAATAATAGAGGTTTTGATTATTTTAAAGGCTTTGTGGGCGATATGATGGATGACTACTATACCCATAGAAGAAATGGGTTAAATTGGATGCGTGAAAATGAAAAAGAAATCGATCCAGAAGGACACGCAACAGACTTGTTTACCGATTGGACGATAGAGTATTTAAACAAAAAATCTACTAACAAAGAACCATTTTTCTTATTTCTTACCTATAATGCACCTCACGACCCTGTGCAACCACCCACAGTGTGGTTAGATAAAATAAAGCATAGAGAACCTATGGTTTCATTACAGCGACAAAAATTAATTGCTTTAATAGAGCATCTAGATTATAATATAGGAAAAGTAATAACCCAATTAAAACAGCAAAATCTATACGATAATACCATCATTATTTTTACTTCAGATAATGGAGGTGCTTTACAATATGGCGCTAGTAATTGGCCGCTTTCTGGTGGAAAAGGAGATCTTTTAGAGGGAGGTATAAAGATACCCTGTATTGTAAAATTACCATACCAAACTTCAGCTATAAAAAGTGATGAAAAGTTTCTGTTAATGGATTTTTACCCAACACTCATTAAATTAGCTGGTGGTGAAATTGATACCGCATTGCCATCAACAGAAATTAAAGCGATCAACCAGCAAGTAACAAACGACAATCGTTATATGGTTTGGATGCGAAGAGAAGGGCATAAATTTGGTGGAAGGATGTATTATGCTATTTCAGATGGTGAATATAAATTGGTTCAAAAAAATCCTTTTTCTCCTTATCAATTATTTAATTTACTACAAGATCCTAAGGAAACAATTCCAATAGAAAATTCAGAAAAATCAACAATTCTTAAAAATAATTTAATGAAGCATGTGCAGAAATCAGGTGAAATACCCTGGCAATAAACTTGTTGGTTTGTTTTTAAACCTATCTGACTTGTACTAAAACTTTTTTGCACAATAAAGAAAATATATTTATGCAACAAAAACATATAAAACTTATGAAAGCAATAAAAACAATTATTTTACTACTCATTTTTTCATTTTCATTTCAAATGAATGCTCAAAAACCTGAAAAAAAAGCTCAAAAGTTTACAGATGAAATGACGGAGGTATTATCCTTAAATAAAGAAGAATCTAAAGCCATTTACGAAATTCAATTGGAGCGCTTTAAAGAAAATAAAGCTATAAATAAAAACTATGCTGAT